>CAYYUW010000001.1:0-3738 GCA_964474985.1 uncultured Alistipes sp.
ACCTGCCGGTCCTGTCGAGCATACGGTCATTATGTATTTGGCCGGCAATAATAATCTGTCGTCATATCTTAGCGGCAATGTAAAGGAGGTCATAAGTGCGCTCGACAGCTCGACTCCCGGAAGCAACGGTCGTATAGTAGCATTCTATCGGCCTTCGACCGGCGATCCTGTGCTGCTTGAACTCAGCTATGGCCAGAATGGCGCGCAGTGCGATACGCTGAAGCGCTACGATCGGAATATCTCGGCAACCGATGTCACCACGATGCAAACCGTTATCGCAGATGCTGCCGCGAATGCACCGGCAGCAGAGTATTCGATAATCTTCGGCTCGCACGCAACAGGTTGGTTTACCAAAGAGTGTATGTCGCGCGGCAGCCTCGTGAAACCGCTGTCAGCGGATGATGACCAGTGCGGCTACGGCGCTTTCTGGCGCCAGCACGGCGACGAGATCACTCGTACTTTCGGAATGGACGGCAAGCGCGATCCGGGTATGAACATCTCCGAGATGGTCTCGGCTTTCGGCGGCCGCAAGTTCCGCACCATTATTTTCGATGCCTGCTTTATGGCTTCGGCCGAGGTCGCTTACGATTTGCGCAATTCGGCGGATTATCTGATCGCATCGTCGGCCGAGATTATGGGTCGCGGTATGCCTTATGAACTGATATTCAAATATCTGTTTGCTAAAGGCTCCGTCAGGGATAATTTGAATAAATTTTGCAGCGAATACATTCGTTTCTATACCGATCTTACAACGGGCCGTAAGTCTGGAACGATTTCGCTTATAGATTGTTCGAAGGTCGAAGCCTTGGCCGCTGCGGTGAACAAGGTGGAGGCTGGCGGATTACGCGTTGTGGATCGCGACGATGTGCAAGCGTTCGAAATGCTCGACGAACATCAGTTCTTCGACTTGGAGCAGTATTATGAACTGGCGGCCGAGGATGCGGCTGCATTCGGTGCGTTTGTTGACCGGCTTTCTGAGTGTGTGATCTATGCGGGCAATACGCCTACGGTCTTTTCGGCTCTCGGTTCGCTCGGCTATTCGACATTCCGCGTCGAGCGCAGTTGCGGCCTTACGGTCAATATACCGAGCGAGGAGTACCCGCTGTTCCGCAGCGAGTGGCTTGCAACATCGTGGGCAAAGCGTATCGGCCGATGACCTGCCGGCAGTCTCGATACAGCGCCCCGAGGAATCGGGGCGCTTTTACGCTGCTGAAATACGCAGCTGTCACATAGATTGAATATGCACGAATATATCATCCGGCATCGACAGGTGCGGCGGCCGGTCGAACAACCCGAACAGGGCGGAGCCTGAGCCTGACATAGCGGCGTAGTAGGCGCCGGCGTCGAGCAGCTGCTGTTTGAGATCACACAGGGCCGGATGTGCGGCGAAGATATGCCGTTCGAATGCGTTGACGACTTCGCGCTGCCACGTTTGGCGGTCGTCATGCAGACGGTCGAGCAACGGGCGGGCAGGTATGCAGGGGTACACGCCTGAGTAGGCTTCGGCTGTCGATATGCCGAACGGCGGCTTAACGACGGCCAAATAAGAGCCGCTGAGATCGATATCTACGGGTTGCATCTTTTCGCCGCGGCCGCTGCAAAGCATCGGTCGGTCGGCTATGAAAAATGCGGTGTCGCTGCCGAGTTCGGCTGCCAGTCCCGTCGCTTCGTCTTCGTTCAGGTCGAGTTTGAAGAGTAGGTTAAGCGCCTTTATGACGGCGGACGCATCCGACGAACCGCCGCCCAGACCGGCTCCGAACGGCACCCGCTTGTCGAGCGCTATCGATACCGGTGGAATGCCGTAACGCTGTTGCATAAGAGTATATGCCCGAATACACAGATTGCGTTCGGGCGGACAATCGACCGCAATACCGGTCTGTTCGAAGTGGAGTTCGTCCGCACGCTCAACAGTAATCGTATCGTATAGCTGGCTTACGGGCAGCATCACGGTCTCTATGTCGTGGTATCCGTCCTCGCGACGGCGCAGTATGTCCAGTCCGAGGTTGATTTTGCAGTCGGCTTTCAGTTTCATAGTACAAATATACGGATAAGCGAGTGTAAAAACAAGCTAAGCGGTTCTAAGAACAGCAATTTTGTATTGCGGATGTTGGATGAAAATGCTTGCTCTCGCCCTTCGCTCCTTTAGGGCGGGCGCGCAGCCCGATATTTTTCCCTAATATTAATGTGAAACCCGCCAAATAAGCTATCTTTGCACTATAAAAACTGCCGATATGATTAAAGCCGGTCGATACCAAACACTGGTCGTAAGTCGCATTTCCGACTACGGCCTCTATCTCAAGGATGACGAAGAAAACGAGGTCCTGCTGCCCAACCGTTATGTCTCGCTTTCCGACAAGGAGGGGGACGAAAAGGAGGTTTTCGTCTATCACGACTCAGAGGACCGGCTCGTGGCGACGACCGAGCAGCCGGTCGCTACGGTCGGACAGGCTGCCTGTATGGAGGTTGTGGACAAGACGCTGCACGGTGCGTTTCTGGACTGGGGCCTGATCGGCAAGGATCTGTTCCTGCCCAACCGCAACCAGCAGGGCGGCGTTATGGTCGGCCACAGCTATGTGGTTTACGTGTACGAAGACAATGTCACTTCGCGTGCCGTGGCGACGATGCGATTCAAGAACTACATCAACAACGATACGATAACGGTTGCTCCGAAGCAGCGCGTCGAGATACTCGTATGCTCCGAGTCGCCGATCGGTTATCGGGTGATCGTGAACGACCGCCACTGGGGAATGATCTATAAGAACCAGCTTTTCCGGCCCGTAGCTATCGGTGACCGTACCGAGGCATTCGTGCGCCGCATCACGCCGGACGGCCGTATCGATCTGAGTCTCCAACAGGAGGGCTTGGCTCAGGTCCGCGATTCGGCCGACGAGCTGCTGGCGGCGTTGCGCAATAATGACGGTATGCTGCCCGTGAACGACGACAGTACTCCCGAACGCATACACGAAGTGACCGGTATGAGCAAGAAGGTGTTCAAACGTTCGCTGGGTATGCTGCTGAAGGCCGGACGGGTGGAGATGACGAATGACGGAATAAAATTGAAAGGGTAGGGGTATGGCTAAGATTCAGAGTGCGGAACGAGTGTCGCAGACTGACCGTTCGGACAATTACGTTTTTCAGCGTTCGCTGCTGGCTTATCATCGTGCAGCCGAGATTGTCGGCGGTTCGGTATTGGAGATCGGTACCGGCAGCGGCTACGGCATCGAGGTCATAGCTCCCACGGCTGCCCAGTTCACTACCATAGACAAGAGCTACCCGCCGATCGATACTTCGGAACTTGCCAATGTCGAGTTCCACCGTATGACCGTGCCGCCGATCGGCTTCGAAACCAACAGCTTCGATTTTGTCATATCGTTTCAGGTAATCGAACATATCGGCGATGATGTCGATTTCGTCAAGGAGGTATGCCGCGTGCTCAAGCCCGGGGGCAGATTCATCGTTTCGACACCCAATGCCGCTATGTCACTCACGCGCAATCCGTGGCACGTGCGCGAATACCGTATCGACGAGTTCGACAGACTGCTTGGCAACTATTTCCCCGAGGTGGAGCGTTGCGGCGTTTTCGGCAACGAGAAGGTGATGACATACTACGAGAAGAATCGCGCCAGCGTGCGCCGACTGTCGCGGCTCGATCCTTTCGATCTGCAACACCGACTGCCTCGCTGGGCGTTGCAACTGCCGTACGATATACTTAACCGGATGAACCGGCGGCTGCTTTTG
>CAYYUW010000002.1:0-35945 GCA_964474985.1 uncultured Alistipes sp.
TGGCTTCCTGCCGGCGAGCCGCCCTCGTCGCCCTGATTGCCCGCACCCTCCGACACGCCCTCCGATGCGGAATTGCTGCCGACAGTGCGTCCCGGGAACAGCGCGCGCCGGTTGACTTCACGCACGGGCGCAGGCTGGGTCTTCTCGGCAGGCTTGGAGGCAGGCTGCTGCGAAGCCGTCGTCTGTTTCTGCGGCTTGCGCTGCTGCTCCACCACCGGAGCCTCCTCGTCATCCGAGGTGAGCAGCTGCTCGGTCGGCTGCGACGCGGAGGCCGGAGACGAAACGGCAGCCTGCGCGATCTCGCTGGCAGCCGGATCGACCCTGCCGCCGGCCTCGGCGACGTTGCCGAAATCGATCAGCAGGCCGTTGCCGTACTCGGGCTTCTCCGGTGCGGGGAAGACCACCAGCAACATGAGCAGCGCCCACATCACCGCGTACAATGCCGTCGCTATAACAGCCGTAGTCCGGCCGCTGCGTTTGTCAGGGTTGTAGTAATACATAAACTCCTATTTAGTTGGGCGTTGTCGCCAAAATGAGTTTATAGCCGTTGTCGCGCGACAGGTTCATCATCTTCACCGCTTCGTCGATAGCCACCGTCTTGTCGCAATGCAGCGACACGGTGGGATTCTCCTGCCCCTCCAACTTGACGCGCAGCGCCTGCTCGACGCCCTCGATGCCGTCCACAGGCTCAAGCTCGACGTAATAGCGATAGCGTCCGCCGCCCAAATCCTCTATGGACACGGTGGTGAATGCCTTGTCCTTAAGCTGGTTTGCGCTTTTGGGCAGCATCAGTTTCAGTGCGTTGGGGTTGATGAGCGTCGTAGCTATCAGCAGGAACAGCAGCAGCAGAAACATAAGGTCAGTCATCGACGATGCCGAGAACGACTTATCTACTTTGGATCCTCGTTTGATTGCCATAGCGCACTATTTCTGAACGGGTTGATTCAAAATATCCATAAAGGCGATCGAGTTGGCCTCCATCTGGAACACCAACTTCTCGATGCGCGCCACCAAATAGTTGTAGCCGAAGTATGCCGGAATACCCACTATAAGGCCGGCCACGGTGGTCACCATAGCCACGTACATACCCGAAGCCAGAATCGACATATCCACCGTGCCGCCGGCAGCCGACATATCCATAAAGGTCTGCACCATACCCAGCACGGTACCGAGGAAACCGATCATCGGCGCACCGCCGGCGATCATAGCCAAGAACGGCAGGCCGTTTTCGAGCTTCGACACCTCGAGGTTGGCCACATTCTCAATGGCATTCTGCACGTCGCCCATAGGACGGCCGATGCGCTCGATGCCCTTCTCGACCATACGGGCGATAGGGGTGTCGGTACTCTTGCACATATCGACAGCGGACTTGATCTTACCGTCGAGAATGAAGTCGCGGATGCGGTTCATAAAGTTCATATCCAGCCCCGAGGCCTTGCGAATGGCGATGAACCGTTCGACGAATATGAATACCGTAACGCCGCCCAAAGCGAGCAGAGGCCACATCAGCCAGCCGCCCTTGGTGAAAAGCTCCCAGAGTCCCATACGGACCCCCTCCTCGCTCGCAATAGTTTCTACCGCTTGTGCTGCCTCGGCAGCCTGTAAAAAAAGAGTCATAATACGAATAGTTTTTTAGTTTCTTATTTATTTGTCATTTGTCATCACCGGTAAAACGTTCGTCCGCGGGCGCGAATTGTGTCGTCACCACTGCGGCAGTATCCTTCACGGGCTTGTCGCCAGCGGCCGCTTCGCGCTCTTTTTCAGCTTTTTTGGCCTCCTTGGCCTCACGTTTTTCACGTTTCCGCTTGCCAAAATTAGCAAATCGTTCCTTAAAATTACGCATTATGTCGCGGAAAGTGTTGAAATCTTCCTTGTAATATATGCCTATGCCGCTCTCCTGAAGACCTTGGTTCTCGTCAAAACGGTCGATCGTCTGGGTGAATCCGCGCAGCTTGAGATTGCCCGCACGGTCGATGAGCCACGTAATGTAGGCCTCGCCCATAAGGTTGTTGGTCTGACCGCTGACAGTGTTGTTGTCGGTCACATAGTTGCCCTCGACCTCGACTATGAGTCGGTCGCTTATCAAGCTCTTAGAGAATCCGAAATCGAACTCGTCGCCCGCCTTCTCGTTCTTCGGGCGGTAGCGGATGATGATATTGTAGTCGTCGCTCGACAGCCAGTTGCTCACCTGATTCGAGAGCAACTCGAAACCTGTCGTCGCCGTACCCACCGCACCGAAGTTGACACTGCCGCTCGCACCGGACTCGTTGACGAAGCTATTGAATATCAACAGATATATAAACTGGTTGGCAATCTCCTCCTGTGTATTGAGCATATTGCCGACCACGTTCTGCACCTCGATATCTGCATTCGGCACGACGATGCCGAATGTGACCGTCGGCTTGGAAAGGCGGTCGGTAAGGTTGATTATGCAATCCACCGCCGAGCGCGAGCCGCCGGCTCCCGAGGCTGAGGTGGCGCCCAGCAGCGGCTGCAGCGAAGCCTTGAGCCGGTATATGGCGCGGATGTTCAGCAGGGCATCCAAAGGCTCGCCGGTCCACTGGATCGTACTGCCGGCATCGATAATGAACTTCTTGCTCACCACGTTCTGAAGCGTGAACTGGTAGCTGCCCTCGGTGATCTCGTAGTCGCCGTACATATCGAACACGCCGCTGCGGGGATTTATGTGCATATTCAGCGTGCCCTGTCCCCGTCCGCGCATCACGTCTCCCACGGTCGGGTCGATGACCAGCTGGAACTCGGCATTGGGACGCACGTTCATAGCCAGCGAAATGTCCACGTTGCTGCCGCCGCTGAATTTCTGCTTGTGCTGGCGCTCGTACATAAGTTTCTTGCGGGTCAGATAGTTGGTCACGGTGTCGGCGGCAATGCGGTCCGGTGTAGTGAAGACCACGAAGTCGGCCTGCGATATGCTCGACGCGCCGCTCAGCGGGAGGAAAAACTGCGTATTGTCGTCAGTGGCGGCCGCGATATCCATCTTCACTCCCATCTTGTCGCCTGTAATGCGGGCCGAGCCGGTACCGTATACCGTGCCGTAAAACAGGTCGTTGTCCTTGCTGCCGGTGTCCATAACCAACATCCGGTCGGGTCGCGCCTCGACACGGAACGAGATGTTGGACAGATGCTGCAGATCAAGCTCCATATCTAACGTGCCGCTGTTTCCGTCGCGGTCGTAGAATTTGGTCGCAGGCAGCAGCAGCCGGCTGTTTTTGATATCTATCGAGGCTTGCGGCACGGTGTACTCCACCTGCGTAAAATCGACCTTGCAGGCCATACTGTCCACGGCTATGGAGCCGCTCAGCTCGGCTTTGCCGCCACGGCCGGTGAGGCTGACCGCCGCATCGGCGTATCCGCGCATATCCGACACCACACCGTCAAGGAACGGCGCCACAAGCGACATCGGTATGCGGTCGATACCCGCCTCGATGTAGTAGCGCTTGGCGTCCGGTGCGTAATATCCGCGCACGACGGTATCGGCACGGTTGCGGTCGGTCAGCAGCAGGCGCGCCCTGTTGCGCTGCATATCCCAGCGGGCGAGCGCCTGCATCGGAGGCAGGGCCGTGCCGTTCACCCGCACACTGTCAAACAGCACGCTGCCGTCGACGCGCCCACCCTTCAGGGCGGAATACATAGTCGCCCGTCCGTTGCTGCGCCCTTCGATGTCATATCCCATACTCTCGGCTATCTGTCCCACGGACGACAGATCGAAATTGTGCATCGTAAGCACCACCGAGTCGGCCATACTGCGCGACGCCACGCCGTCGAGCATCAACCACTGCTGCGAATTGCGGATCATAAAGCGGTCTATGTCGATGCGTGAAGTGTCGTAAACGATCTTGTCGGCTACCACCACCCACGTCTTGTCGCCGCGCCGGATATTAGACGGTCTGAGGTGGAACGTCACGCTGCGGCGGCCGTCGCTGGCGCGCGCCACATCGGCATCGATGCCCAGCAGCGCCGACACGGAGGCTTCGGCGTTGTTGAAGCCCGCCGAAAGCGATATGCGGTTGTTCTTCGCTCCGCCCTGCACCGACAGGTCGGGCATATGCAGACTGCGCAGGTAGAAGTCCTCCGAACGCAGATACACCGCCAGCGAATCGAAGCTGTTGTTGGCATTGAGATTGATCTTGGTGACCATCATATTGTTGCGCTCGATGAAGTCCGAGACCAGCTTGAGCGTGAAACGGTCGTTGTCGGGGTTGAACATAAACGACAGCGACGTGCCGTCGGCAATCTGCAGCCCGGGCAGGATCGCCCTCGCCAGCGAGGCGCTGCGCTTGAAGTTCACCGACAGCAGCGAATAGCGGTCGATGCTGCCCGCCTCGTCGGTATTGTGCCTGTGGACGTGCGACGGGGAGTGGTCGAGCGAGGGCAGATAGGCGAACAGGCCGTCCTTGACGTACTCGAGTATGGTTTTGTAGCTCAAGCGGCTGCGGAACGAGGCATCGACGAAGTCGGAGTTGAGCGACAGGAATTTGCCTGCCTCGTCATTCTCGCCGTGCAGGCGTATCGACCGTGTGGAAATGGTATCTTCGACACCTGTATACTTCACGTCCGTAATGTCGATCCGGCCGTTCATATCGTCAAACGATTTGCCCGACGAGTGCGCCGCGAGGTCGGCGTGCAGCACCGATACCGAATCGCGCCGGTTGAAGTTCAGGGCATGCAGATCGGCGCGGTCGAGCTTCAGGTCGAAATCGTATCGCGGCACCGAGCCGTTGTAATCCACCGAACCGTTGAAGTCGAAGTCGAGATTGCGGTTGTCGCACCCGACATAACCCTCGAAACGGCGGTTGTCGACCGATCCTTTCAGCTGTATCGAGTCGTAGCGGTAGCCGTTGAAGTCGAGGCTCGGGATGCGGCCGTCGACATCGGCCCGCACCTTGCCGTCGCCGAAGCTGCCGGTCATACCGGCATCGGCGCTGATCTCGCCCAACGACGCCACGCCCAGCAGGCCGCCCAAATCGAATCCGCCGGTGGATACCGTGCCATCGAAACTGTGGCGCAGCGTGCTGTTCTCCGTCAGCCGCACGTCGCCTTCTATAGAGCCGAGCATCGTCGAGAGCGTTGCCGCGGCATCGAACGCCGAAAGCCGGCCGTCGAAATCGCCGCTCAGCTTAAGCAAACCCGCGCGGGTTATCATAGTCTCGAGGCTCTCAGCCAAAGGCTTGCCGCTCAGGTCCTCGGCCACCGCCGAGACATCCGCGGCGCGGGTCGAGAGCCGCTTTATGCCGAACCTGAATACGGTATTCGCCACCTCGGGCAGGCCCTTGATATCGAAATCCAGCTCTACCGAACTCGACTCGCCGAACTCGGCCTCCTCGATCCGGCCGTGCATATCGGCCACACGCCCCTGCGCGATCATATCCACGCCCGAAAGCCGTGTTTTCCAGCCGGCGAGCGACGGTGCGAAATATCCGAGCGTAGCGAAATCGATACGCGAATCGACCGCAGCCATATCTATTTCGACATCGGTAATGAAGTCGGAATAATGCTCCCAATCCTCACCCAGTATGAAGAGGTGCGGAAAGCGCAGGTCAGTTGCGCCCGAGACTAAATGCAGGTCGCTGAAACGCATACGTCCGCCGGCCACCGACAGTGCATCGGCCGACATATCGTCCAAACGGAAACCGCTGCGCTCGCCGAACGACATACGGTCTAACCGCACGGCTATGCTGTCGCCGGAAATGGAAAAGTCGCGGCCGTGAATGTCCGCATCGAAGATTCTCAGGTCGGAAAAATCTATGCCGTCGCGGCGCCGCGAAGTATCGCTGCGATGCAGCTCGAAGCGGAAATCGGCAATATCCACCTGCCGGATAGCCATACGGAAACTGCCCCCGCCCTTGCCCCTCATGCGGTCCACCACCTGCTTGATATTCATTTCGCCATCGGGGGTTTGCGCCAACCGCAGCAGGCAGCCCTCCACCTGCGCCGCACCGAGTGTCAGTTTGCGGAACGAAGCGATGCCGGTCTCGATCCGGCGGGCGTAAAGCAGCGTGTCGCCCTGCAGGTCTTCGACATAGAAGCCATTCACCTGCAAGCGGTTGAACAGGCCGAGATCGACGTGATCGATCGCCACGACAGTGCCTATTTTTCGCGAAGCCGCGCGTGTCAGCAGGTCAACGGCCCAGTTCTGAACCGGCCTAATATTTATGAGCAGCGAGAGCACCAAAGGAATAATTATCGTCGCCAAGACGAGCGACGACACCACATAACCCAATATTTTTATACCTTTGTGCATTATATGGCCAATATTAACTTACAAAGTTAGGTAAAATTTGCAAAATATCGAAATAAAAATATGAACATAACGATCTTAGGAATCGAATCGTCGTGCGACGATACATCGGCCGCCGTAGTAACCGACCGCATCTTGCGATCTAATGTCATTGCCAGTCAGGAGGTACACCGCAAATACGGCGGAGTCATTCCCGAACTGGCCTCGCGCGCCCACCAGCAGAACATCATTCCCGTGGTCGACACGGCGCTCAAGGAGGCCGGCGTAGGCATCGACCAGATCGATGCGATAGCATTCACGCGCGGCCCCGGGCTGCTCGGTTCGCTGTTAGTCGGGGTATCGTTCGCCAAGGGGCTGTCGATTGCAAACAACATACCGCTTGTAGAGGTCAACCACTTGCAAGGGCACATTCTCTCGCATTTCATCGATCTGCCCGACCGCAAGCTGCCCCACCCATCGTTCCCGTTCCTCTGCCTTTTGGTCAGCGGCGGACACACTCAGATCGTACGGGTCGATTCGCCGCTCGAAATGCAGATCGTCGGCACCACGATCGACGACGCCGCGGGCGAAGCGTTCGACAAGTGCGCCAAGGTTATGGGACTGCCCTACCCGGGCGGACCGGTCATAGACCGTCTGGCCGCCGAGGGCGAACCCAAGGCGATACATTTCGCCAAACCGCGGGTCGACGGGTTCGACTACTCGTTCAGCGGCCTTAAGACCTCGTTCCTCTACACCCTGCGCGACGAAATGGCCGACGATCCGACCTTCATCGAACGCCGCAAGGCCGATCTCTGCGCCTCGCTCCAGCACACCATAATCGACATCCTTTTGGACAAGCTGATCAAGGCATCGAAGGCGCTTCGCATCAAGGACATAGCCATTGCCGGCGGCGTTTCGGCCAACTCCGGACTGCGCAACGCCGTCGCCGAGGAGGGCCGCCGCCGCGGCTGGCGCACCTTCATTCCCGAACGGCGGTTCACCACCGACAATGCGGCTATGATCGCCATATCGGGATACTACCGTTATCAGACCGGCCGCTTCGCCACGCTCGACACTACGCCCGTGGCCCGACTCGAAGAGCTGATACAGCAGCAATAATAACCGACCCGGCTGTGCCGTGTCCAAATTCAAATATTATGAAAACATTGAAAATCGGCGATTTGTCGATAAAGCTCCCGATCGTGCAAGGCGGTATGGGAGTCGGCATCTCGTTATCCGGTCTCGCCTCGGCCGTAGCCGACGAAGGCGGCGTGGGCGTCATTTCGTCCGCCGGTCTGGGCGTAATCTACAACGACTACTCCAAGGACTACGATAAGGCCAGCATCTGGGGTCTGCGCAGCGAACTGCGCAAGGCCCGTGAAAAGAGCCGCGGCGTAATAGGCGTGAACGTTATGGTGGCAATGTCCAATTTCGCCGATATGGTGCGCACGGCAATAGCCGAGAAGGCCGACATCATATTCTCGGGTGCGGGTCTCCCGCTCAACCTGCCCTCGTTTCTCACCGAAGGCTGCAAAACAAAGCTCGCTCCGATAGTATCGTCGGCACGCGCCGCAAAACTGCTGTGCGAAAAGTGGTGGGCCAACTACCGCTACGCACCCGACGCGATCGTGGTCGAGGGTCCCAAGGCCGGCGGACACTTGGGTTACCGCACCGAGGAGATCGACGACGAGGCGCATTCGCTCGAGGCGATAGTGCCGGCAGTAGTCGATACCGCCCGCTCGTTCGAGCAGCTCTGCGGCAAGCACATACCCGTCATCGCCGGCGGCGGCATCTACACCGGCGAAGATATCTACAACATAATGCAGCTCGGAGCCGAAGGGGTGCAGATGGGTACGCGATTCGTCGCCACCGACGAATGCGACGCCTCGGAGGCATTCAAGCAGAGCTACATACACGCCAACAAGGAGGACATCGAGATAATCCAAAGCCCTGTGGGGATGCCCGGGCGGGCGCTCCGCAATTCATTCTTGGACAAGGTTCGCTCCGGACTGAAACACCCGAAGATATGCCCGTTCAACTGTATCAAGACCTGTGACATAAAGCACTCGCCGTACTGCATAATGCTGGCTCTGTACAACGCTTTCCGCGGCAAGTTGGAGAATGGCTACGCCTTTTGCGGCGCCAACGTATGGCGCGTGGACAAGATCCAAAGCGTGCGCGAGCTGGTGCGATCGTTATGCGACGAGTTCGACCGCTTCAGTCTGAAAAAACGGCTTTCGAATACGGATGCAAAATAAGCACGAAACCGACGAATAACGGTTTCCAAACGCCTGTCCCGTCCTGAAACGGTTTTTCAGGACGGGACATCACGATTTTGGACGGGACAGCCGTGCGGCAAAAGTTACCGCTGCTTCGACTCCTTCAGATAGTCTTCGACGCCAAGGACGATCTGCCGCACCAACTGGCGGCGGAACTTCTCGTCGAGCAGTTTGGCCTCCTCGGCAGGTGACGATATGAACAGCGTCTCAACCAGCACGTTGGGATACTCCGTCGGAGAGTTTAGAGCGAAATTGAAGCTGCCCACATTGCCGAAATTATTGACGCCGAGCGTCAGCAGGCGGGCGAGTATGGCGGTCGAAAGCGGACGGAATCCGATATGGCGGTAGTAGGTGCTCGTGCCGAGCGGGTTGAGCGGCGAGCCACCGGCATTGCAGTGTATCGAGATCACCAAATCGGGATCGGCCTTGCGCAGTGCCAGCAGACGTTCGTTCATCGAGATATTGGTATCCTCCTCGCGTGTCAGCGTGACCTTTGCTCCGCGCCTTTCCAACTCGTCGCGCAGCATCTTCACCAAAGCCAGATTCACATCCTTCTCCAATGCGCCGGTAGTGCCCACAGCACCGCTGTACGGGCCGCCATGTCCGGCATCGAGTGCCACGTGCAGGCCGCGCAGCCTGAGTTCCGGCTCGGCCTTCACCTTGATTATCATCGCCGTGCCGTCGTAGCTCACCGAGTGGCCCCAGTGGCGGCCGCTGCGCAGGGTTATCACCACGCGGAAAATATCCTCCTCGATCTGCTCGTAGTCGACACGCTCTATCGCCCGCAGCGTCTCGGGATACTGCGTAATCCACGATGTATTGGCCACAGCGCCGTATATATCCACCACCACGCACGCGGGATCGGTCTGCTGGAACGTAGCGAAAGGCAGCCGCTCGGAGAGCGCAATGCGCACCACATCGCCCCGCTCGCCGCCGCGCACGCTCCACGAGCCTACCAGCGACTGCGCCGGCAGTGTTCCGGCAGCAGCCTCCTCGACACAATCGAGAGGCACATACGCCGTGCGGTTCTTCGACAGGCGCACCTTGTACTGGTCGCCGACACGTCCCACAGCCTCAAGCAGAATACCCGAGGTGATGCGGCTCATCTTCGATCCGCCCAGACGGTCGGTGCCGAGTCCGTAGTTGATATAAGGCAGTTCGCCTACCGTGCGCAGCATCTTAGGCTCCGAGGAAGAAAGCACCTCGATGCGGCGATCCATACTTTTCATCAGTGTATCGGCACCGCGCACCAACCGCACCGTCAGCGGTCCGGCCAGTCTTGCATCATTCTCGGTGACGGTCATTACACCCCGATAGATACCCCCTTGGGCTGTTTCAGTCAGCGGGCTGCCGTCGGACAGTTCTACCCTGCACCTCGGCGTAGCCTTGACACTCAGCGATATGCGGTCTCCGGCCGAAACCGCCCGCACATCCTGCGGTATGGTCCCGATCTCCGCTATCGCGAAGCCCTCGACCGGCGCGTCGGTGCGCGGCGCACGGACATACCGTATGTCGAACGACTGTTCGCTGCGGCGGCCGTCGGGCGCAGTCGCCGTTACCTTTACACTATTATTTCCCTCCTCGAGCATCACTTCGGCTGCGAATGCGCCGGTGGGATATACCTTGAAGCTGCGGCCGTTCACCTCGATGCGGGCATCGGGATCGGTCATACCGCGCAGGTAGTGCCGCGGGGAGGAGGTTTCGGCACGCTGCCCCGACACGATCTCGAGGCGTTGGGCCGATGCAATTTGAGCGGCCGATACTGCGACCGCGAGCAGTGCGATGATTCGTTTCATAACGTTGCGTGTAGTAATGAAAACGGGGAGCGATGATCGCGCTCCCCGCCGTAATGGTTGTTATTTCAATATCGTCTCGGTCGATCCGATCAACAGACCGTCCATATAAACCTGTATCGCGTACTTGCCGCCGGTTATGCCGTCGCCGCCGTAGAACAGGCCGACATCGAGGTCGTCGTTCTGGTAGTCGACTTCACGCGAAGCGGTATAGATCAACGGCGTACCCTCGAAGTCGAACGTGGCGGCCGCATCGTTGGTCAGCAGATAGCCGTCGGGCGAGGTAATACGCACATATACGGTGCGCTCGCCCGGGTTGGCCAGTTCGTTGGCCGAGAGCACGAAGTCCACCCTCAGACGTGCTGCACGTGCGGCGCGCGTTACAGGCTTGCCCGAAGCGTTGAGCGTAACGAGCTTTATGTCGCGGGCGCGCACCACGGCACCCTGCCGTATCTTGGTATCGAGTTCCGAAGCACGCTCCTCGGCCATCTCGGCGCGCTGGGTCTGGCTGGCCACCTGCTTGCGGTAGTCGACATTCTCGTCGATAAGTTTCTTGTTCAGCGTATTCAGCGAATCGATCTGCTTGATATACCCCTCCATAATGCCGCGCAGCATACTTACCTGCTTTTCATACTGCTTGATCTTGCGCAGCGACAGCGACCGCTCCTTCTGCAGACGCTGCATGAGCGAATCGGCGCGGTTGCGTTCGATAGACAGGTTGTAGGAGATAGTGTCGTTGGCCACCTGCAGGTTGTCGAAATCGACCATCAGCGCGCCCAAATTGCTCTGTATCGAGTCCTTCTCGATCTCGAGGAACTCGTAGTCGCGCTTCTGATCCTGATGAATCTTGAAGTAAAGGCCTGAGATAGCCACTAAAATGACCGCCAAAATGCAGATCACCATACGGTAACCGCGAATTGACTTGTCGGCCGACGGCTGCTGAGGCTCGTCGTCGTATTCGTAATCGGGCTTGTAATCGATTTGATTTTTATCTTCCATAGTAGTTGTTTATTTATGCTTTTGCAAAGATATAAATTTTTACGATTCGCAACACATTCGCGGCATCATTTCAATCCGAAAGGCTCTCCATAGGATAGCGCAGCCCCCGATAACTCTCGATATAGGCGCGGATGCTGCCCACCTTGATAGGCGACTCGAAGAAGATCGGGATCTTGTTGCGATCGTCCGAAATCCACAGAAAGCACTCCGTGCCGTCATCGAAGCTCTCGCCGGTCGATGTGGCCAGCTGGCACGAGAACTTAAGCGTTCGGAATGTACCCACGCCCCGCACCTTCTTGCGCTCGCGGCCGAGGAACTTGTACCGGATTTGCCGCACCGTATCATCCAGCAGCAGCGCAATGGTCCGCTCATCGCCACGGCGGAACGTGGCGGGATCGAGCGACCGCATATCGTAAAATAGCGATACGCCATCGTAGCTCTTTTCCGACAGGGGTATATGCCTCGTCACCGGCGGATTCTGCTTGCGCCGCTTGACTGTCGTGGCCACACCCCGCTCCCAGTCGTAATCGAAACGCGACGACGACCTAAAACTGTTCTCGCGAAGGGCCGAGTTGGAGAAAAACGGGCGTCCGCTCTGTGCATCGACATAACTGTTGTAAGTATCGTCGAGATTGTAGAACCAGCGGAACGACGGCATCGTGCGTGCATTGCCCGTAATGCGGTAGGCCGCCCGATCGCGAACCGTCGTATCCGTAACCGTGACCCGCACGCGCGCCACTTCGGTATTCGGGATCATCTTGGCGCGATAGCTCACCTTGTAGACAAGCTCCTCACCGGAGCGATACGCCGTTTGCGCCGCCACAGGCGATGCCGAAGCCGCAAATATGGCGATCAGTAATGCGTATATGGGTTTCATCGTTCATTTAATTTATTAACAAACGCGCCTGAGCGCACTTTATTGCTACGAGATCATACTGAAATCGCGCTCCTCACGCGAGGCATATCTGAGTTTCAGTTCCCGCAGAGGCAGATTCCGCGGCTGCGACAGATCGGGATCCGCAGCGAGCAGGTCGGCCGCTATCCGCTTTGTGAGTTCCACGATCTGCACGTCGCGCGTGGGGTTGGCTATCTTGAGGTCGAATGCCAAACCGCTCTGCTGCGTGCCGTTCAGATCGCCCGAACCGCGCAGCTTCAGATCGAGTTCCGCCAGCCGGAAGCCGTCCGTAGTCTCGCACATAGCATCGAGACGCGCCCGGGCCTCCTTCGACAGCTTCTCGCCGCTCATCAATATGCAGTACGACTGTTCGCCGCCGCGCCCCACCCTGCCGCGCAGCTGGTGCAGCTGCGACAGGCCGAACCGTTCGGCGCTCTCGATCACCATAACCGTGGCGTTCGGGACATCCACGCCCACCTCGATGACCGACGTGGCCACCATAATATGTGCCTCGCCCGAACAGAACTGGCGCATACCCTCGGCCTTGTCCTCCGCCCGCATCTTGCCGTGGACGATCGCCGTAACATACTGCGGCGGCGGAAACTCCTGAGTAATGGACATATATCCGTCGGAGAGATCCTTGTAATCCATCTTTTCGGACTCGGCTATAAGCGGATAGACGACATAGATCTGACGTCCCAACGCTATCTGTCTGTGCATAAAGCCGAAAAGCTTGAGCCGCGCCGAATCGTAATAGTGGAACGTCCGTATCGGCTGCCGCCCGGGCGGCAGCTCGTCGATCACCGACACATCCAAATCGCCGTAAAGCGTCATCGCCAGCGTGCGGGGTATGGGGGTCGCGGTCATGACGAGTATGTGAGGCGGACGGCTGTTCTTGGTCCACATCTTGGCGCGCTGCTCGACACCGAAACGGTGCTGCTCGTCGATTACCACCAATCCGAGGTTGTCGAACTGCACGCTGTCCTCGATCAACGCGTGCGTACCTATCAATATATGCGCGCGTCCCGAGGCGGCAGCTTCGAGCGAAATGCGCCGCTCGGCGCTCTTCGAGGCTCCGGTAAGTATATGCACCTCTATACCAAGCCCCTCGACCATTCGGCTTATCGAGGCGAAATGCTGGCGGGCCAGTATCTCGGTCGGTGCCATCATACACGACTGGAAACCGTTGTCAACGGCCAGCAGCATCGCCGCAAGCGCCACGACGGTCTTGCCGCTGCCGACATCGCCCTGCAGCAGCCGGTTCATCTGGCACCCCGTCACGGTATCCTGCCGTATCTCGCGGATTACGCGCTTCTGCGCACCCGTCAGCGGGAAAGGCAGTTTCTCATTATAAAAGCGGTTGAACACTTCGCCCACGCGCGGAAAACGGAAGCCGTCGAAACGGGTCATACGCTCCGTACGGCGCGACTGTATGTTGAGCTGTATGCCGAGCAGTTCGTCGAACTTCAACCGATACTCCGCCGCCTTGAGCCGCTCGGGCGACTTCGGGAAATGAATGTCCGACAGAGCTTCGCGCAGCGGCACAAGTCCGTTGGACTCACGCACCGCCTCGGGCAGGGGATCCTCGATGCGGTTCTCGACAATCGGCCAAAGGTTGCATATTATGTTATATATTCCCTTGCTGCCCAACTGGCTGCTCGACAGGCGCTCGGTCGTGCTGTAAATGCCCTGCAACCCTTCGGGGCGCTTGCGGGCGCTCATAACAGGCTCGACCTCGGGGTGTATCATCTGCAGCTGTCCGCGATAGAACGAGGGCCGGCCGAAGACTATATACTCGACGCCCGCCTCGAGACGCTTCTCGATCCATTTGATACCGCTGAACCACGTAAGCTCGGCCGAGCCGGTGGCATCCGAGACGAACGCCGTGAACCGTCCCTTGCGCCCCGAGCCGGCGTGCGCAAAGCCGGTTATGCGTGCACGGAACTGGATGAGGGTCTGCGTCTCGTTCTCGGTAATGTCGGCTATACGGTAGAATCGCGAGCGGTCGACATAGCGGAACGGAAAGTAGTAGAGCATATCGCCCATAGTGCGAATGCCCAACTCCTTTTCGAGCAGCTTGGCACGCTGCTCGCCGACGCCCGACACGAACTTTACCAGATTATCCATTACGTTGCCCATAACGCAAAAATAACGATTCAGCGGCGATTTCGCAAGTCACGCGCGAAAACAGTGAAAAACATCAGAACAGCGACTCCTGCGCCGAGGGCGGCATTGCACCGAGATGACGGTAGGCCAGCTCGGTCGCCTCCCGACCGCGCGGCGTGCGTTTCAGGAAGCCTTCCTTGATAAGAAACGGTTCGTATACCTCCTCGATCGTACCGGCCTCCTCGCCTACGGCCGTGGCGACAGTATTCAGTCCCACCGGTCCGCCGCCGAACTTGGTGATGATCGTCGAGAGTATCTTATTGTCCATATTGTCCAAACCGCGGGCATCGATATTTAGCGCCGAAAGCGCCACCCGCGTAATTTCCAAATCGATACGGCCGCCGCCCTTGACCATGGCGAAGTCCCTTACGCGCCGCAGCAGCGCATTGGCTATACGCGGCGTGCCGCGGCTGCGCATCGCGATCTCCACCGAGGCGTCATCGTCGATAGGCACGTCGAGAATACGCGCCGAACGGCGCACGATACCGGCCAGCACTCGCGCATCGTAATACTCCAAATGGCACTGTATGCCGAAACGCGCCCTCAGCGGCGACGTAAGCAGACCGCTGCGGGTAGTGGCGCCGATAAGCGTAAACGGACTCAGCTCGATCTGTATCGACCGCGCTGACGGGCCTTTGTCGAGTACGATGTCTATCTTGAAGTCCTCCATCGCCGAGTACAGGTACTCCTCGACTATCGGGCTGAGGCGGTGTATCTCGTCGATGAACAGCACGTCGCCTGCATTCAGATTGGTCAGAAGTCCCGCCAAATCGCCGGGCTTGTCCAATACAGGACCCGAGGTAACCTTCAGCTGCGAACCCATCTCATTGGCGATGATACCCGCCAAAGTGGTCTTGCCCAACCCGGGAGGGCCGTGCAGCAGAACGTGGTCGAGCGACTCACCGCGCATCAAAGCCGCACGGATGAATACACGCAGGTTCTCGACGATCTTCTCCTGACCGGCGAAGTTCTCAAGCTCCTGCGGTCTGATCCGATTCTCGAACTCGAGGTCGCTCTCGACATTTCTCATATTGCGATCGATAGCCATATACCAACTTTTCAGAGTGCAAATATACTATGAATATTCGATGAAAAAAATAGTGGACGTCGGCTGAAAGCCGGCGCGCGGTGGCGCAGCCGATTTTTTGAGTTAAATTTACGGATATCGAGGGGCTGGACAGGGTTGCTTGTGCGTTTTGCGGGCAATTATTGCCGCAAAGTGCGAGGCGCAGCCTGCGGAGGGGAGCAAAGCGAGCCTCCGCCAGCCGGAGGCTGCGGCTCGCGCGGCTTCAAAAGAACCGCAATTATTTGTCACAAATATCCGTGCCCGCCCCTCTATGGCGGGCGCGCGGATTGCCTATATTATTCGACGCAAAGTTGCGGGTCGAAGACTGCGGGGCACAAAAAAACGGAAAGTCCGCAATCGAACTTTCCGCCCTCATTAAAAAATTAACCCTCTACTTTGCACCGAGAGTTTCGCGCAGCAGGGTATCGATGTACAGCAATTCGCAATCGCCGCAAACGACCTCCGCCAACAGCAAATCCTCATCGTCGGACCGTAGTTTTTCAGCTGCTTTGTCAATATCTTCCATAGGCATACGTAAGGCTTAAGTACTCACATAACGCAACTGCCTGTGGGGTTATTGTGTGCTTCAGCTTAAAATAAGCTGTTTTTCCTTCATCATTTTCCGCAGATTGATAAGGGCGTAACGCATTCTGCCCAGTGCGGTATTGATACTCACGTCGGTATGCTCGGCAATTTCTTTGAAGCTAAGCCCCGAGAAATATCGCATCATCACCACATCGCGTTGCTCTTCGGGCAGGGCGTCGACCATTGCTCTGATCTGGGCCTCGATCTGTTGTTCGACGATTTCGTCCTCGACCGTACGGGAGGAGAAGCGCAGCGTGTTGAGAATATCGTAACCCGCATCGGCTTCGGTCACCTTGCCGGACTGTTTGGCCTGACGAAAATGATCTATCACCTGATTGTGAGCGATACGCAGCACCCACGACAGGAACTTCCCGTTATCCGTATAGCGACCGCTGTCGATCACGCGAACAACTTTGATAAAGGTCTCTTGAAAGATATCATCTGCGACATCGCGATCTTTGACCATCATACGGATATAATCCAGTACGCGGCGGCGATGCTTTTCGATGAGTTTGGAAATAGCACTCTTGTCTCCCGAAAGATAACTATTAAGCAATTGTCGGTCACTTAATAACTGAACGTTCATACTCTTTTCCTAATTAATTGGTTTAGAGTAGAGTTTTGTCAATAGGCAATCGGCTTTAGAGTTAATTAATCATTAGTTTCGACTGGCAAGATAGCAACAAAATTCGAATAATGCAAATTTTCATCACCGATTCGAATCCGGTCCACCCTGCCGTCGTATTGCTTACGGGCAAAAAACGTGCCGAAACGGGCCGCTACGGCAGCCTGTCGAGACACCCGAGAATGATGCGGCAGCAGTCGTCGATTTCGCCCTCTGAGATGGTCAGCGGCGGCGAGATGCGGAAAGCCGTGTCGCAGAACAGGAACCAGTCGCTCAGTATGCCCTCCTGCCGGAACATCTCCATTATGGCGTACAGCCGCTCGGAGCTGCCAAGCTCCACAGCCAGCAGAAGCCCGCTGCGCCGGATCTCCCTGACGGCCGGATGCGACCTGAGAGCATTCTCGAACCGCTCGCCCTTGCCCTCGGACTTATGGTGCAGATCGTTAGCCTCGATATACTCCAATGCCGCCAAACCTGCAGCGCAGCATACGGGGTGACCGCCGAAGGTGGTTATATGGCCGAGTGCGGGCGAGTAACTGAGCGTAGACATTATTTCGCTGCTCGATACGAACGCCCCCAATGGCATACCGCCGCCCAAAGCCTTGGCCAAACATACTATGTCGGGAACGACGCCGTAGCGCAGGCAGGCGAACATCTCGCCGCAGCGGCCGAAGCCGGTCTGTATCTCGTCGAAAATGAGCATCGCACCCGTCTCGTCGCATCGGCGGCGCAGCGCCTGCAGGAACCCCTCGGCGGGAAGCCGCACTCCCCCTTCGCCCTGCACCGGCTCGACCAGAACGCAGGCGGTGCGCGAGGTTATCCGCTGCAAGTCGTCGAACGAGTTGAACTCCAGCGCCTGCACATCGGGCAGCAGCGGCCGGAATGCACCTTTCCACTCCTCGCCCTCGGGCGTTCCCATCATACTCATAGCGCCATGCGTCGATCCATGATAGGCCCGCCGGAAGGATATCATCTCCGTACGGCCGGTATATCGTTTGGCCAATTTCAAAGCACCCTCGACCGCTTCGGCTCCCGAATTGACGAAGTAGACGCTCGAGAGCGGATCGGGCAGCAGCTCGGCTATGCGCGCCGCATAACGCACCTGAGGCGCCTCGACCATCTCGCCGTAGACCATAACGTGCATATATTTCGCGGCCTGCTTCTGAACGGCCTCGACCACAGCCGGATTGGCGTGACCGACGTTGCTCACCGACACGCCGGCGACTAAATCGTAATAGCGCTTGCCCTCGGGCGTATAGAAGCACGAGCCTTCGGCACGGGCCACCTCGACGAGCATCGGCGAGGGTGAAGTTTGGGCGATATGTTGCAAAAACTGTTTTCTAAGTATCATAATTCCTGTTCTTTAACGGTAAAATCGGGTGTATCGGGGAAGCGGCGGCGGAGAATGCCGAACGGATCTCGCACCGACGACATCAGCCACCTGAAATGCAGTTCGGAGCGTTCGCGGCCGCCGATGCGCCAGTCGTCCACGCTCGCGCGCATACGCTGCGACAATATATATATAAGTATGGCGGCCGAAGCCGACACGTTCAGGCTCTCCACCATTCCGCACATAGGAATGCGCACGAACTCGTCGGCTGCCGCGATGACCTCGTCGCTGATGCCGGCGTGTTCGGTGCCGAATACCAATGCGAACGGGCCTCGGGTGACATCGAATGTCTCAGGCGCCGAGTCGCCGCGATGCGGTGTGGTGGCAACGATCCGGTAGCCGGCGCGATGCAGATGCTCCATCGCCGCGGCGGTAGAGGGATGCCTGTTCAGGTCGATCCACTTGTCGGTTCCGCGCACAATGTTCAGATTGGGGTTGAACTTGCAGCGGGTCTCTATGGTGTGTATATCCTGCACGCCGAATGCTTCGCAGTGACGCACTAATGCACTGGCATTCTGCGGATGAAACGTATTCTCCATGCAGACGGTCATATATCGGGTGCGGTTGTCCAGCGTACGCTCCAACACCTCGGCGCGCTCCTCCGTCACAAATTGGCGCAGATAGGCGATGCGCTCGGCATACCATTCGCCGTCGCGGCCCTCGGAGGCGTGCAGCCACTCATTTTCTGTATTTTTCATCTTCGTCCAATATCTTCAGGTAACTCTCGTAGCGCTCGACGGCTATCTCGCCGCGGCGCACCGCCTCGATTATTGCGCAATTGGGTTCGTGCGTATGTGTACAGTTGTAGAACTGGCACCCCGACGCCCGCTCCATCATCTCAGGGAAATAGTGCCACAGCTCGTCGTCTGCTATGTCGATCAATCCGAAGCCCTTGATTCCCGGGGTATCGATCACCGCCCCGCCCGCCGGCAGCGGATACATCTGCGAGAATGTCGTGGTGTGCTTGCCCTTGCCGTGCGCCGCCGAGATCTCGCCGGTGCGGATGTCGATCGACGGCTCTACGGCACCTATCAATGTCGACTTGCCCACGCCCGAATTGCCCGAGACCAGCGTGGTGCGTCCCGCAAGCATCTCGCGGATGCGGTCGACGCCCTCACCTTCGGTAGCCGAGCACTCGACGACCGGATATCCGGCCGAGCGGTAGATGCGCTCGAAAGCGTCGAGCATCTCAGGCTCGGTTCGGGCCAGATCGATCTTGTTAAGCACGATCGTCACCGGTATGCGGTAGGCCTCGCAGGTCACCAAAAAGCGGTCCATGAACTCGGTATTGGTCTGCGGCGAAAAGAGCGTAACCACCAAGAGCGCCTGATCGATATTCGACGCTATGATATGCGACTCCTTTGACAGATTCGACGCCCGACGTATTATGTAGTTGCGGCGCGGGGCTATATCCTCGATAAGCCACTCGCCCGTCTGGCTGCACGTCAAGCTCACGCTGTCGCCGACCACTACCGGCGAAGTCGTCCGAGCGCCGCGCAGCCTGAGCCGCCCGCGCACCCGACATTGCAGCGTCTGGTCTCCCGACGCCACATCGTACCAGCTTCCCGTGGCACGTATCACCGTTCCTTCGCGCCGCTCCATCACCGGTCGTTTTCAGTTGCGAGTTCGGTCACCTGCTCCTTTATCCGGTCGAAAAGCGGGAATATCCGCGCCGACAGATTGCGCAGAGGCACGTAAGCCCGCGAAGCTTCGATGCGTTCGCGGCCGATAATCCGGTAGTCGACATTCACGGCATCGACAGCGCATATAAGCAGGCTCGCCGCTATGGCGGCCTTGAGCAGCGACAGGCAGGCGCCGAACAGCGAGTCGAACACGCCCAATCCGGTCAGCCGGAATACGCCGCGCAGCAGCCTGCTCACCACGGCCACAACCACTACCGTGAGCACCACGACCGCGATGAATCCGGCGATCGAGGCTTCGGGACCGTGCATCCCGAACCACTGGCCCACATGTCCGGCATAGCGGAATGCGAGCCATATTCCGACCAAAAGACTGACGATGCCGCCCGCCTGTACTACCAAGCCGTCGCGGAATCCGTCATAAATCGCCCAAATGGCGAAAGCAAGAAGAACTATATCTATTATATTCATATCGCGCGATAATGTAATCGAGCACGAATTTAGTATATTTTTTCGTTTATTCGTATCTTTGTAAAACAAAATATGTCGCAATGAAACGTTATCTGACTGTAATACTGGCAATTGCTTTTTTATCGGGTATTTCGGCACGCGAGGTGCACCGCATAAACGACAACTGGGAATTTTTCTTCGGCAACTACATAAGCAGCGACCGCGCACAGCGTGTCACCCTGCCCCACACGTGGAATGCCGATACCGGAGCGACGTGCGGCGACTATCTGCGCGGATTGGGCAATTATCTTAAGGTCATAAACATACCGGCCGACTGGCAGGGCCGCCGCGTATTCCTGCGTTTTTACGGAGCCGCCACGGTAGCCGATGTCGCTATCAACGGACGCTACGTCGGCACGCACCGCGGAGCCGGCACGGCCTTCACCTTCGAGATCACCGACAAGCTGCACTACGGGGCTTCGAACTCGATCCGCGTATTGGTCAACAACGCGCAGCAGACCGACATATTTCCGCTTGCCTTGGAAGAGAACTGCTACGGAGGACTCTACCGCGACGTGGAGCTGATCGTAACCGACGACGTAGCAGTATCGCCCGTCGAACTCTCCACCGACGGCATATTCGTCACGCCGCATACCGTCTCGCCCGAGCGCGTCGAGGGTCAGCTGTCGGTCGGCATTCTCTCGGGATTCACCGAGAAGCAGGGACAACTGCGGGTAGCGATACTCTCGCCCGAGCGGGACACGGTATTCCGCGACGAGGTGCGCACGCGCTTCGATGTCCGCAACGACGCCACGACCATAACCGTACCTTTCGAAATCGAGCATCCTGAACTTTGGGGCACAGCCGAAGACGAGCAGCCGCTTTACACCGTCGTGGCGGCGCTGACTGCCGGCGGATCGACCGACTCGGTAGCCGTCAGGACCGGCTTCCGCACCATATCGTTCGACGACGGCCGCTATCTGCGCCTCAACGGAGCACCGTTCCGCTTGCACGGCGTAGCGCTTTACGGCGACCGCGCAGGTGTCGGCTCGGCTATGCTCCCGCAGCATATCCGCGAAGATATGGACATCATAGAGGAGAGCGGCGCCAACACCGTCCGCATGGTGACGCAGCCGGCTTCGCCCCAATACTTCGACGAGTGCGACCGGCGCGGCATAGCGGTATGGTGCGACATTCCGCTTGTCAACTCGCCGTTTCCGGCCGACTGCGCCTTCACATCATCGCCCGCACTGGCCGAAAACGGCCGTCAGCAGCTGCGCGAGATCATAGCCCAGAACTACAACCGCCCGTCAGTGATAATGTGGGGCATATTCTCGAAGTTGATCGTCCCGGGCGACGATCCGCAGCCATATATCCGTCAGCTCGATTCGCTGGCGCACGCAATGGACGGATCGCGTCCGACGGTCGCCGTCAGCAATCAGGACGGCGACATAAACTTCATCACCGACCTCATCGTATGGGAAAAGTCCTACGGCTGGACCGGCGGCGATATGCGCGATCTCGGGATATGGCAGGAGGCGCTGCACAAAGGCTGGAGCGATTTAGTCTCGGGACTCACCTACTCCGCCGGCGGCTCGCCGCTGCATCAGGACAGCATATTGCAGCGGCCGCGCCTCGACCGCTACTGGCACCCCGAGCGCTGGCAGACGCGTTTTCACGAGTCCTACCTGCGCACGATCGATGCCGATACGCTGTTCTGGGGCGTCGTGGCCGGCAATATGTTCGACTTCGGATCGGCGCGCCGCACGCAGATCGACGGGAAGGGAATCAACGACTGCGGATTGGTAACGTTCGACCGCTCGATACGCAAGGACGCATTCTACCTGTACAAAGCCCGCTGGAACCGCCGCGATCCGTTCGTCTACATCACCGAACGGCGCTGGGCACGCCGGTCCAATCCGGTGCAGACCGTAACGGTATACTCCAACCAGCCGCAGGTCGAGCTGATAGTGAACGGACGTTCGCAAGGTATGCTCGAAGCTGCGGACGGCATATTCGTGTGGAAAGATATCAAACTATCCGCCGGCGACAACACGATCGAAGCGACGGTGCCAGACTCGCCGCTCATCGACCGCACCACGGTCACCGTAGGCAGGACCTTGCAATAGCGGCGGCCGAGGGTCCCTCGCAGAACAGCAGATCAATAATCGACAGGTTGGGAATGAAAGGCTGGCGGTCGGAGAAAACCTGACAATAGGGCTGCGCGTCGAAGCGCGGATCCTCCATTGCCAACCGCGGCTTGGGCGAGAATGCGCCGCGCAGATCCTCTCCTTTAGGCTCCCGCACGTAAGTGTCGCTGACAGCGAAATCTGCCTCGGCACCCATAGCAGCCAATACGGCCCGACACAGATCCAGATTGTAATCCACCAGAAATTCGTAGCGGCGGCGGAAAAACGGCTCCAAAGCCTCGCCGTAGAAATCGAAATAGGGCGACGACTTGTACGCCGAAACTATCGACACCCAGTGCTGGTGCTGCCAGCGCTTCGAGTAGTCGATCCTCACGTCGCGCATCGGCTGGCACGGAGCGTTGCCGCGCACCACCTGCACCGTCAGCGGCATCGTGCCGTTGGCCGCCAGTATCACGCAGCGGTTGCGGTAACTCTGTTTGAGGTAATACTCGCCCGTGTCTATCGTACAGCGGTCCGCAAGCAGATGCGCGAACCACTGCACATTGCCCAAATATGTCAGGGGAAGGACCGTACGGTTCATCGGCCCGTATTTTGCGGCGGATCGACCCAGCGGCCGTCAGCACGGATTATCGCGATCAGCTTCTCCAAAGCCTCGTCCTGCGGGATGTTGCGCTCCACCACCTCGCGGCCGCGGTAGAGCGTTATGCGCGAGGGTGCTGCGCCCACATATCCGTAGTCGGCATCGGCCATTTCGCCCGGGCCGTTCACGATGCAGCCCATAACGCCTATTTTCAGATCCTTCAGGTGCGAAGTGGCGGCCTTGATCTTCTCGAGTGTCGACTGCAGGTCGTACAGCGTGCGACCGCAGCTCGGGCAGGCTATATACTCCGTACGCGAGAAGCGCACACGCGCCGCCTGCATTATCATCAGTTCCAGATCGCGCACCCGCTCGGCGGGGAACTGCGGCGCATCGATCCATATTCCGTCGGCCAAACCGTCCAAAAGCATAACGCCGAAGTCGGCAGCCGCCTCAACGGCCACCCGCTCGAAGTCGTCGCCGTCGTAGCGGCGTCGCAGCACTATCGGCTCGTCTGCTCCGCAGGAGAATACCGCCGACCGCCACTCGGCAACCGGATTCTGCGACAGAGCATCCGCAATGCGCACACCGCCGGTTATCTCGTCGTGCGTCACAGGCACCGCATCGCCGCCGACATTGCCGATGCGGCGGGTGCGGCGACGGCGATATTCAAACGGCGAAAAATCGGCCGGCGGCACGACGTCGAAGTCGCCTTCGCGATGCGTGAAGCAGTCGGCGAGCATCATCGCCACCGGTATCTCGTTCTCGGGAGGTTCGGTCAGCGATACACGGATCGTATCCCCGATGCCGTCGGCGAGCAGCGCACCGATGCCCACAGCGCTCTTCACGCGCCCCTCGATGCCGTTGCCGGCCTCCGTAACGCCGAGATGCACGGGGTAATCCATCCCCTCGTCTCGCATCGCAGCCACGAGCAGCCGGTAGGCATAGACCATAACGCGGGTGTTGCTCGACTTCATCGACACTACCACCTGATCGAAATTCTCCCTGCGGCATACGCGCAGAAACTCCATAGCCGACACGACCATACCCTCGGGCGTATCGCCCCAGCGGTCGAAGATCCGTTTGGCCAGCGAGCCGTGGTTGACGCCTATGCGCAGCGCCACGCCGCGACGTCGGCACAGTGCGATAAGCCGCTCGAGACGGCCGTCCGAGGTGCGGTAGTTACCCGGATTGATGCGCACCTTGTCCACATACTCGGCAGCGATCTCGGCCACCTCCGGCACGAAATGGATGTCAGCGACCACGGCAGTGCGATAACCGTCTTGGCGCAGCTGCGCCACTATTTCACGCAGATTTTCACCCTCGCGGGGTCCCTGCGCCGTCAGACGGACTATGTGCCCGCCGGCGCGGTCGATGCGCTCGATCTGAGCGACGCTCGCGGCAGTGTCCTTGGTATCGGTATTAGTCATCGACTGCACAGCAACGGGCTGGCCGTCACCTATTTCAACCTCGCCGATACGAACACGGCAACTGTGCCTGCGCTCGTAACGGCCTAACGAATTGCAATATTTCATCATCACGTGTTTTTCGACCGGCAAAGATACTAATTTCCGCGCAATAATACCACTTTCGCCGGCCGGTCCGAGGCACTAATCGGATTGTTTGCAGATGTCTCAGGCGTAGCGCGGAATAAGACGGTGCTTTTGCTGTGCGGGCCTTTTCACTCCTTCTTCTGAAAGACGCGCACGTAGTCCACCTCGTACACCAACGGCAGCGCAGCGGGATCTATGCCCTGAGCACCGCCCCAGTTGCCGCCCCACGCAAGATTGAGTTTCAGGTAAAAGGGCGCATCGAACGGCCACGTATCGCGATTGCCCGTGCCGTCGTTGCGAAATTCGAAGTACTTCACGCCGTCGACATAGCCGCAGATCGCTTCGGGCGTCCACTCGGCAGCGTAGGTGTGAAACTCGCCCTCGGCACCGTCGACCCGCCTTACGGCCGTCGGCTGCGTACCCATAATATGGTTCAGCGTTCGCGTATGGACCGAAAAATGGATGTTGTCGGGATCGTAACCCACCTCCTCCATAATGTCTATCTCGCCGTCGTCGGGCCACGCCCTGAAGTTCTTCGGCATCATCCAAAATGCCGGCCAGCCGCCCCGCCCTGCAGGCAGTTTGAGACGCGCCTCGAACCAGCCGTAGGTCCACGCCTCGCGGCTGTTCATCCTTATCGAATAGACCTTGCCGCCGATCTCACGGGCCGTAATCTTCAACGTTCCGTCGCTCACCTCGGCAATGGCGGTACTGCCGACATAACCGGCAACGTAATGCTGCAGCTCGTTGTTGCCCCAGCCGCTCGCTCCGGTCTCGTACCACCAGCGCTCGGCATCCGGTTTCGCACTGCGGCCGTCAGCCGTCGGTGCATCGAACTCGTCGTGCCATACGAGCGCGTAACCCTCGGGGGCAACTATATCGACATACGGATCTTGGGGGCTTCTGCTCTCGGTACACGAACCGAGCAGGATCAAAGCGGCGAATGGGAACAGCGTTTTCATAACATCAGACTAAAAAATAACAATAGCGGGATCACCCCGCTATTGTCTCCACACAACGTTTCTAACTAACTATCTATTTAAAAGGCGGGTTAGTTCATATTTGTTACGAATCGCCGGCCGCCTTCGGATCGCTCCGCCGGCATCCTCCGTCGGTTCGCAATGCAAAAGTATGTCGAGAAAAAATCACCCGCAAACCCGAGTGGGCAAAATGTAGATCGGAATAGCAGCCGCCGAAGTTCAACGCGTTGTTTTTCAATCGCAACCACATCGGCCGTCAGCATAAAAAAGTGGACGGGATACACCGCCGAATACGGTTTGGAGGCCCTTTTAGGGCACTATTCGACGCTCTGGAACGATCCGATTTTCTTGATCCGCTCTTCGAACTCCTCTCGCGAAACGCAGGCCTTGTTCTTGACCTTGGCGCGGTAGTTATAGATCGTATTGACGGAGTAGCGCAGCAGGGCGGCGATCTTCGACGAGTCGCTTATGCCGAGCCGGATCAGGGCGAATATGCGCAGCTCGGTATTCAGCTTCTCGTCCTTCTTCAGCTCGATGCGACCGTCCTCGACCAGCAGCGAGTTGAACTCGTCGACAAAATTGGGATATAGCCGCAGAAAGGCGCTGTCGAACATCTCGTAGAAATGGTCGATCTCCTCGTCGATAAGCTGCGACGAGGCAAGCTCCGATTTCAGCTCCGAGAGCTTGTTGTGCGCCGCCATCTTGCGCATACGCCTCTGGTAGTTCTGCATCGTGTCGATGCACTCGGAGTAAACCCCGAGGAACAAGCCTATATACTCCTCCTTGACGCCGTTCGCCTCGGCGATATCGCTGTTTAGCTGACTCAGCTGGCGGTTGACCTGCTGCAGATACTCGTTGTTGCGTGTAAGCGACAGGTTGGCTGCCTTGAGCTGCCTCTGCGCCAGATCGAGATTCTGGTTCTGCATCCGCTGCACCAACTGTATCACGGCAAGCATCATCGCCAGCACCAGAATTACGGTCATGAAGATGTATATTTGGTTGTTCTGCTTCTGCCGCTTGACATGATAGGCCGACTCGATAGCCGGCAGCATCGTAGCAAGCTGCCACGACCGCAGCTTGGCGTTGTAGAAGTGCGCATCGGCCATAGCCGCCCGACTGAACAGGAATGCCGTATTGATATCCCCCTCGTCGAACAGCATTAACGACAGCTCGCCTAACGCCACATTATCCTTCACGGCGGAATGAACATCGCACAGCGCCGAGACAATCAAATATTGCTTGCGCATCGGATCATCGCCCGTGCGCTCGCAGATCTGAGCAAGAACGTATGCCGCCAGTGAGCGCTCGTAGCTGTCCGGTGCCGTCTTATCGAGCGCTGACTGGGCCAGCTGCAGCGCCCGCTCGGTATCGTTGCGTTCGATAAGCTCCTGTATGCGGAGCAGCCGGTACTCGAACGAATCCACCGCGAGCAGTTTGAACAGCTTGCCGCGATAGTACGACGCCATACGCAGCGAGGCGTCGGCCACAGCCGGACTCTTGCCATATTTGTACATCTCGTAATTCAGCCGATACTGCGCCGTATAATACGGCACGAGCAGACTGCGGTCGAGACCCGCCGTGTCGAGCTGCACATTCAGGAAACTGTCGGCCTCGAGATAATACCCCGCGGTAGCGTGTATGTGCCCGAGTCCGATCAACGCGCGGTCGATCATCTGCCGGTTGTCGAGCTTGCGGCCGATGCCAAGATTCCAGTAGAGATAATTCAGCGTCGAGTCGAATTGATATACATCGTACTCGGCGGCTATCGACGCATTGATATCGTACATCTGCGCATCGGCGACGTGCGGCGCTGAGAGTATCCGGCGCAGCGAGGCGATACGCGCATCCTTCATAGCCCCGAATTCGTCGCTGTGGGCCAGCGCACTGTTCAGACGATCGAGCAGCACACCGGTGCTCTCGACCGTGGCGCTGCGGCATATCGCCGGCAACAATAACATAATAATCAAAGCTATACGAAGCATCTGCGGGGCTGTTTGATAACAAAAGTAATCAGAAATTTTGTCTTTTGCAAATCGCAGTCATAAATACCTTCATTGGCGAAAATGACAATTAAATTACACTTTAGTTACTCAAAATTTTGCAATCGGCGAAATAATTCGTAAATTCGAACAATTTTACTAACACTAACCTTTATTAACTATGGCATACAAAATCATTGACATCGAAGGCGTAGGCGAAGCTTACGGCGAGAAACTGGTTGCCGCCGGCATCAACACCCCTGAGCAGCTGCTCGAAAAGTGCGCAAACCCCAAAGGACGCAAGGCTTTGGCCGAACAAACCGGCATCGCCGAAAAGCTGATCCTCAAATGGACCAACCACGCCGACCTGTTCCGTATCCACGGCGTAGGTCCCCAGTTCGCCGAACTGCTCGAGGCTGCCGGTGTAGACACCGTCAAGGAGCTTCAGCATCGCGTAGCTGCCAATCTGGCCGCCAAGATGGAAGAGGTAAACGCTGAGAAGAAACTCACCCGCCGTGTTCCCACCGCAGGAGAGGTGCAGAAAATGATCGACGAGGCAAAGACTCTGCCCTGCACGATGAGCTACTAATCTCGGCTTTGCCCCGAAAGAAAAGAGTTTTCTCCGTAACGGAGAAAACTCTTTTCTTATTCCGGCAGCGGCACTCGTCAATACTTGTGGCCCTCGCTGCTCTGCATCTCCTCGGCCGTCACGGGGCGGCGGCTGAGCGCCCGCCAAGCGTACCATATATACAGCACCACGAACGGTATCAACAGCGACACCACGCTCATAACCTGCAGGGTGAACAGGCTCGACGAACTGTTGGCTATGGTCAGCGAATCCTGCAGTTCGGCAGTCGACGGATAGTAGCAGGTGTTGTTCCAGCCGGCCAGCAGCATCAGCGCCAGCACGGTGAGGACAGTACCCGCGCCGCCGAACCATATCGCATTGCGGCTCTCGCGCCGCCATCCGATGAAGATGCTCCACAGCACGGAGACCACGCCGGCGACGAACAGCACCGCCACGGCGGGCATCTGCAGCAGATTGTGCAGATATTTGTACTGCTCGACATACACCTCGCCGCCGTCCGAATAGCCATAGCCTTTCGAAAGCAGCAGCGAAACCGCAAAGGTGAGGAAGAATACGAGGAACGGCACGGCGGCGCAGCCCATACGGCGGGCCGAACGCTTGCGCACCTGTTCGTCGTCTATGTCATTGATAAAGTATTGCAGCGCCAAGATGCGCGACAGGAATACGACAGCCAACCCCAGCGCCACATTGCGGTAATCGCACACGGCCTCCAACCCGTGCCACGGGGTCGCCCACTGCGATATTGCCGGATTGCCGCCCAGCTCTGCCAGATTGAGGCGGTCGACGGTGAACGGCGCACCGGTAAAGAATGTGCCGACAGCGGTGCCGAGCAGCAGCGGGCCGCCTATGCCGTTGGCAACGAGGAACCACTCGTAGGTCTTGGCGCCGAACAGGTTGCCGACCTTGCGGCGATACTGGAACGAAACGGCCTGCAGCACGAACAGCAGCAGGATAAGCATCCACACGTATGTCGCACCGCCGAACGAGGTGGAATAGAAAAGCGGGAACGAGGCGAAGAACGCACCGCCGAAGGTCACTAACGTAGTGAATGTGAACTCCCACTTGCGGCCGATAGAGTTGACGATCATATCGCGCTCGACCGACGTGCGGCCTATCGTATAAAGCAAGCCCTGACCGCCCTGAACGAAGAGCAGAAAGACTAATATGGCAGCCAGCAGCGACACCAGCAGCCACCAGTAATGCTGAAAGAATACTATGTTGTCCATAATGTTATTCGTTTTGAGTTCCGGACTTGATCTGTCCGATCATTATACCTATTTCGGCTGCGAGCAGCGCCGTGAACAGAGCGAGGAAAATAAAGAAGGTCGTGGCTACGGAGCCGCTCGACAGGTCCGATGCCGCCACGGTGACGGGCATAAGATCCTGTATCGCCCACGGCTGGCGGCCCACCTCGGCGATAACCCAGCCCAACTGCGAAGCAAGATAGGCCAGCGGTATCGAGCAAAGTGCCACCCACAGCAGCCAGCGCTTGCCAGCCAAGGTGTCGCGCCTGTTGAACCACCACACGGCAGCCAGCAGCAACAGCAGGAACATGCCGGCGCCGACCATAATGCGGAACGAATAGTAAAGCAGCGGCACACAGGGGATTATCTGCTCGGGCGAGGAGAGGTAGCCGTAACCCAAATATGCGAAGTATTCGGTCAGGAACACCTTGCCCGCCTCGGTCTCGGGGTCGAACTTGGCCCGTATCTCGGCGGCAGTCGCCTCGTCGCCGTCGCGGCGGGCGTCACGGTACCGCGCAAGCTCGTCGATTGCCCGACGGCCGCGTTCGATCTTCTCTGAGGCGGACATTATGCCGTAGCGTTCATTGCCGTAAACCAAGTCGTTGATACCGGCAACATACGCCTCGGCATCGCGGAAACTCATTATCGACAACAGTTTGGGAATCTCGATATTGAACTTGAACGCCTGCTCGGCATCGATGCGGCCGCTCTCTTGCTGCGGGCATATCAAGCCTATTACCGACAGCGGGGCGCCCTGCTCGCCGTCGTAGAGCGCCTCCATAGCAGCAAGTTTCATCGGCTGCACCTCGGCCACAATGGCTCCCGAGCGGTCGCCGCTGAATGCGGTTACGGCACCGAATATGACGCCGAATGCCGAAGCCACCGAGATGCTGCGTTTGGCCATAGCCGTACTGCGCTTGCGCAGCAGCATCCACGCGCTGACGCCTACCACGAACACGGCCGAGAGCAGCAGCGCCGAGGATACCGTATGGGTGAATTTGTTCAGAGCCACCGGCGACAGCGCCACCTCCCAAAACGAGGTCATCTCGTTGCGCACGGTGTCGAGGTTGAAGGTCATACCTACGGGGTACTGCATCCAGCTGTTGGCCACTAAAATCCACACTGCCGACAGCGAAGCGCCGATAGCAGTGAGCCACGTGGACAGGAGATGGAAGCGCCGGCTGACCTTTTCCCAGCCGAAGAATACGACCGCGACGAAGGTGCTCTCGAGGAAGAAGGCCATAATGCCCTCGATAGCCAGCGGAGCGCCGAAAATGTCGCCGACGAAGTGTGAATAGTTCGACCAGTTGGTGCCGAACTCAAATTCGAGAATCAGGCCCGTAGCTACGCCGATAGCGAAGTTGACGCCGAACAGGCGCAGCCAAAAACGGGTGCACTTTTTCCACCGCTCATCGCCCGTACGATAATAAATCGTCTCCATAATGGCGCAGATGTAGCCGAGGCCGAGCGTAAGCGGCACGAACAGCCAGTGATAGATCGCCGTCAGCGCGAATTGCGCGCGTGACCAATCGACTGCATTGAGAATATCCGGTTCCATAATCAAAGTGTTATAGTTTTAATGAGGTTATGCTTTCATCGGGTGCGGGATTATCCGTCAGCCGCTCCATAACCCGACCGCCCCGTTCGGTGTCGCTCTTGCAGTCGGACATCGGATCGCGGAAGAAAAACAGTTTCAGGATAGCGAACATAATGAACAGTTTCAGCAGTATTATGCCCCAAAGCACCCTGCCGACGGTCATTTCACGAAATCCGTCGCGATAAAAACGCCACACACGTTTTATCCATGGTGCTCTGTTGTTCTCCATCATTGTTTTTCTGCGCATTGATTTGACAAATATAAGGTATAAATTGCTAATTCAAATAACCTTTGGGTCCGAAAGTTATAAAAATCGATAAAAATATCGAATAAATCTTCCGCCGAACGATTTCTTTTCGGAAAGAATGCGTATCTTTGCGGTGCAACGGTTTTCAAAGGCGTATGGTAATGCCGGCGAAATTAAATGGGAACGCCGTGCGAATCGGCGACAGTTCCCGCTGCTGTAAGCTTCATGATACCTATATATTATATGGTATCTTCAAGACACAGACACTCCTTTGCCACTGATTCTGCGGAATTGGGAAGGCGTCTGCGATCGAAGCAAGTCAGAAGACCTGCCATTGCGATTGACCGATGATTGACGCCTGCGGCGAACGGGACGTGAATCGATGATCGCTTTTTAGCTTTCATTACATACTTCAAGGATGCTTACAGGTGACCGGCAACGGCTCGTGCGCATCGCCAGTAGTCTTTCGATCGGTTTATATGTTTGTGCAAACAACTATTGTTCAACTATAAACAAAACGACTGATGAAAAAACTATTGACTTTGCTTTCCTGCTTCGCCGTACTTGCAGCCTGCGAATACGACGACAGCGAGCTATGGGAAAAAGTCGAGGATCTCGACAAACGCATCGAGGCGCTCGAAAGCACCGTAAGTGCGATGAACTCCAACATTTCGAACCTCAAGTCTGGTCTCGAGGCCCTGCAGGCCGGCAAGGTGATCATGAACGTCACCAAAACCGACAACGGCTACGACCTCAAGATGAGCGACGGCTCGACTATCTCGCTGACCAATGGCGATGCCGGTGCGGATGCACCCGTTATCGGCGTCAAGCAGGACACCGACGGCAACTACTACTGGACACAAACCCTAAACGGAGAGACCGACTGGCTGACGGACGACAAGGGCAACAAGATCCCCGCCACGGCTAAGGACGGTGCTGCCGGCAAGACCCCCGTTATGGGTATCGACAAGGACGGTTTCTGGACCGTAGACTACGGCAACGGACCTCAGCAGATCACCGACAGCGAGGGCAATCCTATCAGCGCTATCGGCGAGAAGGGTGAAAAAGGCGATTCGTTCTTCAGCGACGTAGTCGAGACCGAGACCACCGTCGTGGTAACCTTGGCCAACGGCACTGTCATCACCCTGCCCAAACTGACCGATGCACAGATCGCATTCACCGACCAGAACAAGCTCGGAGTCTACTACGGCTACACCAAGACCATAGAGATAACCACCGAAGGAATCCGCTCGGCAATGGTTACCACCCCGTGCGGTTGGACGGCAGCTATCAACCTGTCCACCAAGAAGATCACCGTTTCCGCTCCTTGGCTCAGCGACGACAATGCCGAGTTCAAGGGATATATTGCCGTGATCGCCGTCACCGATAGCGGCATCCCCGTGACTATCACCAAGGAGGTCGAAGCCAACTACGAGGTATCGAATATGGCCGAAGCCAACACCATTATGGACAAAGTCATCATTCCGCATCTGTCGGAAAGCGAACCTATCGACATCCGCTTCACGGTAACCGAGGACATCACTGCATACACCGGTCTCAAACTGCCCGCCGAACTCACGGCTGCCACCGCTCCCACGATAACTATCGAAGCGACCAAAGGCTCTTCGGCCGGATATCTCGGTGCTGGCGCCTACAATGCCGCATACGACGGCGAGCTGATCGTAGTGATCCCCGAAGGACAGACGGCCAAGGTCGCTTCGCTTATGATCCCCAAAGGTTCCGTTACTATCAAGGGCGGCACGATCGAAGACATTTCGACGCTCGATGCAGGCAGTCTGTTCCATGTATGCGAAGGCACTACGATCAACAAGGCCCGAGTCAACAGCTATATGGGCGGCATCGTCAATGAGGGAACCATAGAAACTATGAATGCCTCGAACGAAACATTCCAAATGATCAACTACGGCACGATCGGCACCCTCAACGCCTCCGAGGGCAAAGTTAAGACCCTGACCCCGCGCCCGCGTTCGAACGGTTCGTCGAAATTCATCTCGAAGGTATTCGAGTACTGCCCCGCCCCGGGTCAGTACGGTATGAACCGCTTCGCAGCACAATCCAATGCTGCGACGCTTGTCGGACACTACGGCAGCATAACCTCGCTGGGTATGTTCGGCGGTTACATTATGTTCCAGTTCGACCACTCGGTAATCAACTGGAACGGCGCCGACTTCGTCGTCCGCGGCAATGCCTTCGGCACCAGCAACGAGCCGGCAGCCGTCATGGTATCGTACGATGCCAACGGCAACGGCCAGCCCGACGACGAGTGGTTCGAGCTGAAGGGCGATATGTACGATGCAGAGAGCACGATCGCCGACTACGAAATAACCTATACCAAGCCTACCGAGGATGACGCACTCATCAAGTGGACCGACAATCAGGGCGGCAGCGGCGAGATAGCCAAGATCTCCTCGAAGTGGTCGTCGCCCGACAAGGACGTCCTGACGTTCAAGGGTCGCAAGATCCATCAGCCCAGTATGTGGGACCTCACCTGCGGATACGGTTATGCCGACACCTATACGGACGACTATACCAAGGCTATCAACGACGACAACGACACCAAGAACACCAACAAGTTCGATATCGACCGCGCCGACTCGCCAGTCAAGCTGCTGGCCATAGACTTCGTCAAGGTGTACAACCCCGTATTCCAGATCGACGAGAAATACCCCTCGTTCGGTGAAATTTCGCCTGAGATAAGCGGTGCCGCATCGGTTTCGCTGGCAAAGACCCCGATCACCGGCAGCGGTGTCGACGGCTGGAACAACGGAGGCAACTTCTAATAAATGACATATCGATAAACAAGGAATTAAAAATATGAAACTCAAATATTTGACAATTCTGGCAGCCGCAGCTGTAGCATTCGCTGGCTGTTCGGAGGACTTCGGCGAGCAGGAGATCGCTCCCGAAGAGACAAAAGGCGAAATGCCTGAAAACTGTATGCCCGTAAATGTCCGCTTCACCGGCGCACAGGGCGAAGACACCCGCACCTCGCTGATAGTACGCAACGTGCTGTGGGCTGAAAACGACCAGATCGGCGTATTCTCGCCCGAAGCATTTTACGAGTGGTCGCTTGCAAGCAATCCGGATATGAAGTTCTACAACTCGCCGGTCACCAACTTCGCATACCGCGTCGCAACGGGTGCCGGCTCGGCATCGGCAACTTTCGAGATAGGAGACTACTACAATGCCGATGTTATGGCAGCTACCGGCCGCTGGGGCTGGAACACCTCCTACACCACTCACAACTTCTATGCCTACTACCCGTATTCGGACGGCGTCAAAGCCAACTCCAAATACTCGGCCGTAGCATTCACGCTGCCGTTAGAGCAGGTTCAGACAGGCAACGACAATACGGATCATATCGCCGCATACGACTTCCTGTATGCTCACACGGCAGTCGAGCGCCCCGACTCGGCAGCGAATAAGGAGCTGAGCGATGTCGATGTCCGCTTCGCGTTCAAGCACGCATTCGTACTGCTGAAGATAAACATCTCCAACTCTCTGCCCAAGGCCCAAGGCGACTTGGTAATCAAGAAGATCCAGCTGGAGGCCCCCACGGCGCTGTCCGGCAATGCGGTCATAGACCTCACCACGGGAGCAGTCACGATGGGCAAGACCGCCGATGCTTCGGGTAACACCGTCGACGCCGACGCATTCAACAAGGCCGTCGTCACGCTCGGCGAAGGGCTGACGATCGAGAATCGCAAGATGGCGACCGTATATATGATAGTCAATGCAGCCGATATGACCGGCGGCACCGGCAAGCTCACCGTCATCACCGACAAGGGCGGCAAGGCATACACCGTAAGCAAGGCTATGGAGGCAGGCAGCACCTACACCAAGACCGTTTACCTCTCGTCGCTCGACCAGTATACCACCAAGACCGTCTCGTTCGAAGATGTCGACGACACCTATCTGGCAGGTCCCACCTCATACGGCGAAAACCTCTACTCGTCCTACACCGGCGGCACCCAGTTCACCGGCTACTTGGACAAGGCATCGGATCTCTACTTCGGCATAAACGACTTGGAGGGTTACGATTTCTGGAACGGAGGCTTCGCCATATCGCAGTGGAACGATATGACCACCGCAGGCTACAAGAACCAGTGCAGCGTATATTACAGCCACCCCGAGACCAAGAAGGGCGGTAACAAAGGCTCGGAGACCTTTGCCGTAGGATTCGGATACAGAGATGCCGAACCGACCGAATACAGCTACGAGAGCCGTCCCACGCTCTACTTCAACACAACCGGCGCCGAGAAGGTGATCGAAAGCTGCTACATAGCCAACAACACCTATGTAGTGAAGTCGATTTCGGGCGGCGACTCGTTCGGCAAAACCTTCAGCTACGAGGACAAGGACTGGTTCAAGGTTACAGCTGCAGGTTACGACAAGGACAACAAGAAGACCGGCGAAGTCGAGATCTACTTGGCCGACTTCCGCACTGCTGATGCCGGCGGCATAGTCACCGAGTGGAAAAAGTTCGACCTTTCGTCGCTCGGCGCAGTACACAAGATAATATTCAACTGCCGCAGCTCCGATGTGGGCGCTTACGGTATGAACACTCCTGCGTACTTCTGTGTCGACGACATAGTTGTCCGCGAGCCTTTCGAATAGACAAACAACGTATTTGCCGATAATGTTGACAGTCGGGGTGCAGCTTTAGGGGGTTGCACCCCGCATTTTTTGCCCGAGGCGGCCAATATTAACATTTTTATGCGTATCTTGCAGTCGTTTAAAACCGTTCACAATGCTGAAAAACATCTTTTCGATACTACTTGCGTCGCTGCTCTGCACCGCGGCCGGCGCTCAGGTAATCTCACCCGCCCTGCCCGAAGCTCCCAACGCCGGCAGCTGGTACTGTTTCCGCAACACCGTAACG
>CAYYUW010000003.1:0-6642 GCA_964474985.1 uncultured Alistipes sp.
ATATCTTTGGTTATGCTCGGGAAAAAGTCCTTCATGTCGATATTGAGCATACAGGTGCTGCCGAGATGACGTTCGGCATTGCTCTTTATACCACGTCCGCAGACGAACCCCGTAGCACACTCGTGCGGTTCATAGAGCGCCTGCAACAGCATATTGATACACGACTGCACGGCTTTCAATTCGCTGTTTGGAGCCACGATATGCCGCATTCCGCCCCTCTTTTTGGGAATGCTAAACTCGGCAAATGCCGACAGCCTTGCCCGCTTGGACAGGTATTTGGATATGCAGCCCTTTTGAAATCCGACAAGCGGCCAGTTCTCGTAAGCCGCGCCGATGTATCGCAGCCAATAATAGAAGTCCTCCTTGCTCTCTATTCGCTGACCAGACAACAATTCATCTGTATCGTTTCGTTTCATATTGCATCTGCATTTTTGAGCCTTTGAAAACACCGGCGGTTCTTTCGTGTAAAGTGTAGAAGATGGAAGGCTCTGACTGTCTTACCCCGGAAATGTCGTATCGATTATTGCCAGCGGAGGCCCGCTGCTCGCGCGGTTCTACCAAACCGCACAATAAAAAAGTTCCGGCCGCGGACGGCCGGAACACTTATCTAACTTATTAAAGCAGCGAACGAAGTCGCGTGCAGGGATTTACTCTGCAACATCCCACCAAACGGGCATTGCCCAGATGTCGTCGTCAGCGGCACGCGGGTTGGATGCCTTGAGCTGAACCGCATTGTAGTTATGCTCGTGCGAGCACTGCATAAAGCGGCGGAACCAGTATCCATCCTCGTCTTTCGGATCGTTCGACGGGAAATGGGTCTTAGCCTTTTCGGAATTGTTGCCGTGGCTGAACTCGTACGGACGGTCGAAGTTCGGGTAAACGACGCCGAAGTCGGCGATGTTGCCGGCCGAGTAGTTGAAGCGGCGCATATCGTTCCAGTTGGTGAGCGAGTACGAGCAAGCGATGTACTTCTGGAGCATAATGTCCGACATCTTCAGGTCGCCGGCCGACTGAGCCACGGCCTTGCTGGCCAGATAGGCGTCGATATCGGCGGTACTCATCGGGGTCTTGCTGACGTTCACAACGGTACGCTGGGTTGCGCTGCCCTTGCTGTCTACGGTAATGGTAGAGGTGGCATCGTTGCGCTCTGCGAGGTGCATATTCATCAGCTCCATGTGGGCGCGGATACCGTTCTTGTAAGCGGTAAGAGCTTCGCCCTTTTTGCCCTGACGGAACAGAACCTCAGCCTTGATGAAGCAAAGCTCGGGATAGCACATGTAGTGTGCGGGAGCGTCGGCACGGGTGTAGAAGGTACCGGTGGATGCGATACGGTCGTTTACGACATAGGTGTCGTTGGTCTGCGTCTTGGCAGTGTGGAAGCCCCACGAACGCAGGTTGCAGATCATCGAGTCGGCCTTGCGATCGTAATAGGTGTCGCCCGATTGAGCCTTTTCTACGTCATCGTTGAAATACCAGCGGAATTTGTCACCGACCTTCTTTACGGCGAACATCAGCGGGCCGCTGCCCTTGGTGGTCAGACGGATGTCGGTCGTAAGGTCAGCGCCCTTCGAGCGAACCAGCTCGTAAGTGCCGTCAGCCTTCAGGATCTCCATCATAGGCACCAAACGGTTGGCACGGGGATCCACAACGCCTTCACCGCGCATATTCTCGAGCAGGTCTACATACCACTTGGCCAGACGCGGATAGCTGTTCCAGCCGGTGTTGTCGTAGAGGATCGAAGCCATCAGCGGGTCGCCGATCAGCACGTCGGTCGAAACGTCGCCGGTGGTGTTGTAGTGCTTCATCGAGAAGCTCTCGGCATTCGACTGTGCAGCCTTGCTCAGGTAGTCGAGAATCTCGGTAGGATTGTAGAGGCTCGACTTCTTCGAGAGGTTGTTTGCCCAGCGGGCGAGGAAACCGTAAGCGGCCTTGATCCACTTGTTGGTGTCGCCGTCCATCCAGATATCGCCGGCGGACAGGGGAGTGGCACCGGCGCCCTGAGCCATCGACAGGTATTCGATAGCCTCTTTCATAGCAGCCACACTCTGAGTGTAAATGGTCTGGCCGTCGTCGTACTTGGGATTCAGCTGAGAGCTTAACGCCTCGCTCATAGGCATTTCACCGTATATGTCGAGCATATTCATGAAGCCCCAAGCGTAGATGAACTTGGCGGCGCCCACATAGTGCCATGCCTCTTCGGCAGTTGCCCTTTCGATCATATCTTCGATATTGGCGGCGCAGCCTACGAAGTAAGTCTGGTACGAAGTGGTGGTAGCATTCTGAGTCGGGTTCCACGACGACAGATTCGACAGCGAGTTGCCGCTCGAATAGTTTCGCGTCAGGGTCTGATTGATGTAGGCAGCACGCACACCGCCGGTCTCGTAGCTGTACTGCAGGAAGTGCTGCATCGGAGCCAGACGCGAATCCACGCTGGCGGTTTTGTTGGTAGCATTGTCCGGATCGGTATTTACATCGAGCCAGTCACTGCAGGACGTCGCAGCGAGTGCGAGCATCGCGACCATACATACTGAAAATATCTTTTTCATATCTTAATTCTGTTTTAATCCTTGAGGTTAGACGCATTAGAATGTCAGACTTACACCGAAGGTGAAACCTGCCGTAGCGGGAACGCCGCAGTAGTCGATACCTACCGAGCTGGAGCCGATCACGCCCGAACCTGCCGCGCTGACCTCGGGATCCATACCCTTGTAGTTGGTGAGCAGCCAGAGGTTGTTACCCGAAGCGGTAACGGTGATGCCCTTGATGAAGCCGCTCTTCTTGAGCCACTCCTTGGGTGCCGAGTACGAGAGGGTGATCGCACGCAGACGCAGCCAGTTGGTCTTGGTGGCGAAGTTCTCCGATTCGTAGAGATACTCGTCGGTCAGGTAGCGCTGAACATAGTAGCGGTCGGTGACGGTGTGGGTTTCGGGATCGCCGTAAACGGGAACATCCTTGCCGTCCACCTTGACAGTTCCGGTCTGCACGACACCGGTAACGGTGTACGAGTCGCGCTTCTCCGAGAACTTGCTGGTACCCTGAGCGGTCATATAGTAGTTAGTACCGTTGTAGATCAGACCGCCGAGACGGAAGTCGAACAGGAAGCCGAGCGACCAGTTCTTGTAGGTGAAGTTGTTGTTCCAACCGCCGGTCAGATCAGGCTCGCGGTCGCCGATGTACTGGGTCGAACCCTTGTTGGTGTCCTTGACGGGCAGATATACGCCGTCAGCCACCTCGTTCAGTACGACATTGCCCTTGTCGTCGCGCAGCCACTTCGAACCGGAGATACCCATGAACTGACCGCCTGCGAACGATGCAGCCTTGGCGTTGCCTACCTGTACGTCGGTTACGTACAGAATGTTGGTACCCTGAAGCAGGTAGCCTACGGTGCCTTCGTTATGTGCGAGGTTCAGAGTCGATTCCCAAGTGAAGTTCTTGGTCTTGACGGGAGTGCCCGACAGCTGCAGCTCGATACCCTTGTTGCGTACGGTACCGCAGTTTACAGAGAGCAGAATGTAACCCGAAGCCTGACTCAGACGAGGAGTGATGATGTTGTTGTAGGACTTGGTGTCGTAGTAGGTGAAGTCGACATTCAAGCGGCCCTTGAAGAAGCGCAGGTCAGCGCCGACCTCCCAAGACTCGGTGTTCTCGGGGATCAGATACGGGTTGCCGCGGGTCCACGAGTTGGCGTAGCCGGAGATGCCGTTGATATAGGTGCGCACGTCCCAGAGCTGGGTGGTAAGAGCGTAAACGGGAGCGTCCTTACCTACCTTTGCCCACGAACCGCGCAGTTTGCCGAACGAGAGAACGCTGTCGTCATCGAGCAGCTCGGAGAAGATGAATGCACCGCCGACCGAAGGATAGAAGTAGGAGCGGCTGTCGATCGGGAGGGTCGAAGACCAGTCGTTACGGCCGGTAACGGTGACGTAAGCGATGTTCTTGTAACCTACGCGGGCCTCACCGAAGACGCCGACCAAACGCTTGCGCGAGTGGCCCGAGGTGAACTTCTTGTTAGCCTGCTCGATGTTGGAGAAGCTGTAAAGGCCGTCGATAACGAAGTCGTAACCGGTACGACGCTCGGTGCGGGTCTTGGTATCCTCAGCGGTCTGACCTAACATAAGGCTGAAGTCCCAATCCTTGACGGTCTTCTGGAAGTTGAGCATAAGGTTGCTCGACAGGTATTCGTACTCGCGGTCGCTGTCGCTCATACGGCCGTTCTGGTACTGACGTCCTACGGCCGAACCCGGAGCGATGAAGGTATAGTCGTACTTGTTGTAGCGGTCGATACCTGCGCGGTAGGAGATGTTGAACCACTCGGCCACCTTGAACTGTGCGTTGATCGAACCGGTCAAACGGTTGGTGCGGTCGTAGAGGTTGTCCTTGTTGATGATCCAGTAGGGGTTGTCGATATCGTTCTCAAGCTCGACGCTGCCGGCATACTGGCGATACTGCGAACCGTCCTCGTTGAGGTAGTGGCTCATATCGATATTGCGTGCCCAGCGGTAAACCGAGTTCATAGCACCGGTACCGGTGTCCCAGAGACCTGCGGTCAGGGCCTTGTCGGTGTTGGCCTGCGAGTAGGCTACATTGGCGCCTACGGTCAGGCGGCCGAACTTCTGCTCGCCGTTGACACGGAAGGTAGTCTTGTCATAACCGGTGGTGGGAATCAGACCGGTCTGGTCGAAGCGCGATGCCGACACGTAGAACGAACCGTTCTTGCTGCCGCCGGCTACGCTGATGGTGTTGTCCCACGAGTGGCCGTTCTGGAAGAAGTCCTCCATGTTGTTGTACATGGCGTCGCCCGAGCCGAACTCTTCGCCCCACGAGCGGTAAACGTTGGCGGTGTTGATCGAACCGTCGGAGGTGTACTCACCCTGCTTGTAGGTAGACTGCTGTTCGGGGAACCGGTTGATCCAGTTGGTGGTGTACTTGGTGCTGAAGTCTACGCTGACGTGACCTTCCTGACCGCGCTTGGTGGTGATCACGACGGCGCCGGCAGCTGCGCGCGAACCGTAAAGTGCGGCTGCGACAGGACCTTTCAGAACCGACATCGACTCGATATCCTCGGGGTTGATATCCATCACACGGTTGGCGTTGGCGGTGGTGGTTGCCAACATACCGTCGAAGCCCGAGTTACCGCCGATGCTGGTCGAGTTGTCGTAGATGACACCGTCGACAACGAACAGAGGCTGGTTGTCGCGCTCGAGCGACGTACCGCCACGGATCACGATGTTCGAACCCGAACCTGCGGCACCCGACGACTGCGTGATGTTGACACCGGCGATCTTGCCGGCCATCGAGTTCACGACGTTGGTCTGCTTGTTCTTCATCAGCTCCTCGGCCTTGATGTCCTGAACGGCATAGACGAGGGTTTTCTTATCCTTCTTGATACCGAGGGCGGTTACGACCACGTCTTCAACTGCGATCGCATCCTCGGCCAGCACGATGCGCACACCCTGTGCGGCGCGTACCTCCTGAGTGGTATAACCGATGCTGGACACCACGAGGGTCGACCCTTCGGGAACGTTGAGGACGAAACCTCCGTCCGCATTGGTAGCCGTGGCGTTCGTGGATGAACCCTTGAGCTGCACGGTAGCGCCGATGACGGGTTGTCCAGCCGCATCGACTACTGTACCTGAAATCTTGACCGACGACTGAGCGGCGGAGACGTCAGAGATTCCCCCCCCCTCAAATGCCATCAAATTCGTTGAGCACACCGACAGAGCCAGCGCGAGCAACAAACCAATAGTCTTTTTTTTCATTAGTAAAAATTTTAAGTTAGTAAATGTTAATTTTAAGTCAGCGTTATATGTAAATAAGCGAACTTCACAACAAAAGGTTCAGCGGCACGGCTTTTGACGGGCTGGCGTCGGGCCGCCATTCCACTGAACGTTCTTACAAAATTAAAACGAAATTTTTAAACAGCAAAATTTACTCACCGAAAAATCATTAAAAAAATATTTAAAAAACGTCCGAAATCCGTCGAAATCGCCGCTGCAACGCATCTCACGGCTTTCTCGGGGTTTGTACAACTTTTTTTCTCGGCCGGAGGCTCAACGGCCGGCCAAAGCCTGAAGCGAACCTTAAAAACATTATGTCGCTGCAGGACGGTTGCCGGCATCGCGGACCTCTGCGGTACGCTCAGCCGATGCCCGCATCCCCTTCAATCCTGCGACCGGAAAACCGCGGCTGCGAAGAGCAGAGTGGCAGCACACGGCTCCGGTCGTCAGTCGGCTCCCGCCGGCAGGAGCCTTCGCGCCCATTATTGCAGATAATAAGCTCATAATTGCAGATAATAAGTTAGTGCTTCAGTTGTGTTCTTTTCTTTTACAAAGAAAGATATTTTTCTTTGAAAATGCAAATTATTGCAAAAATATTTCACCTCGCCGGAGGAACGGTTTTTATGTGAACGGGTTACCGCGGACCTCCCCGCTGCCGCTGCCTCGTGCCGTCGCTTTTAGATTCAAAATCTTATTTATAAATGATTTATATATACGAAACAATACCTGTTGCATGACCCATTATCTGCAATAATGAGCACAGAAAAGCTAAATGACAGAACATCAACCGATGATGCACCTCGCAAGAAGACATTTCCGCCGAAGCCGCCGTATGCGGCAGGCGGTTTTACATTTTGATTCGTAA
>CAYYUW010000004.1:0-2338 GCA_964474985.1 uncultured Alistipes sp.
ACCTCCGATTGGAAAAACTTATTATAAAGTTGAAGGCAAGATGTATATTCAAGAGTATGCTCGCATCCTAATCCGCAAAATCAAACATTAAACAATATGAAAGTAGAACTGCACAAAATTACCGTCCGCGAACTTGTGAACGGATTTAAGGACAACGACGAGGAGGGTGTTGTCGGTTACGGCGGGTTGCTGGATATTCGACCGAAGTACCAGCGCAACTTTATCTACAACGAAGAACAGGAGCGTGCCGTTATCACTACGATACGCAAGGGGTTTCCGCTCAATATCATGTATTGGGTTAAGCGCGAAGACGGAACATTCGAGGTGTTGGACGGACAGCAGCGCATTTTGAGTATCTGCCGTTATGTAGTCAAGCCGCAGCGGTTTTCCGTCTACGACACGGATCTGGAGGAAAGCCTCTATTTCGACAATTTACAGCCCGATGCGCAGAAAAAGATTCTCGATTACGAGTTGATGGTCTATTTTTGCGAGGGCGACGATACCGAAAAACTCGAATGGTTTAAGACGATCAATATCGCGGGGCTGAAACTGACCGACCAAGAGTTGCGCAACGCGATTTATGCCAGCGAATGGCTGACTGACGCCAAGCGGCATTTTAGCAAGACGGGCTGTCCGGCGCAGGATATAGGCGGCAAATATGTAAAGCCGCGTTATGAAGTCAACCGGCAAGGATTGCTCGAACTTGCCCTGCTGTGGAAAAACAACGGCAGTATCGAGGGTCTGAAAGAGTATATGCGGACGATGCAGAAGAACAGAACGCAAAACGCCAATGAATTATGGCTCTATTTTCAAAGTGTCATAAGCTGGGTAAGGGCGACATTCCCGCACTACCGCAAGGAGATGAAAGGGGTCGATTGGGGAATGCTCTACAACCGGTACAAAGACAGTCAATACGACACGGCGGCCCTCGAACGCGAAATATCGGCCTTGATGCTCGATGAAGATGCCGAAAGCAAAAAAGGCATCTACTACTATGTGCTCACGCGCGATGAAAAATACCTTAACCTGCGGGCATTCCCCGACAGTATCAAACGCGCAGTCTATGAGCGGCAACGGGGTGTATGTGCCAAATGCGGCAAGAGTTGCGACATAACGGAAATGGAGGGCGACCATATAACCCCGTGGAGCGAGGGCGGCAGAACGACCATTGAGAACTGCCAAATGCTCTGCAAGAATTGCAATCGTCGGAAATCGAATAAATAAACCTCCCAGCGAGGCGGGGAGACGTAGAAAAGAGACCGTCGCAAGCCCCCCCCCAAAAAAAATTACCTCCGCCAGACACACTGCTGACGGAGGTAAAATTGTGAAGATGTGTCGGGAAGACTACATCATGCCGACCATACCGCCGGCGGGCATGGCAGGCGCGGCGGGTTCGGCGCTCTTTTTCTCGGCAAGGACGCACTCGGTGGTCAGGAACATCGAGGCGATCGACGCGGCGTTCTCCAGAGCGACACGCGATACCTTGGTGGGGTCGATGATACCGGCCTGCAACAGGTCCTCGAAGCGGTCGTCGCGGGCGTTGTAACCGAACGCACCCTGACCCTCGCGCACCTTGTTTACCACCACTGCACCCTCGCCGCCGGCATTGGCAACGATCTGACGCAACGGCTCCTCGATGGCGCGCCGTACGATCTGAATACCGGTGGTCTGGTCTTCGTTCTCGCCCTTGAGACCCTCCAGCACGGCGGTTGCGCGGATGTAGGCTACACCGCCGCCCGGGACGATACCCTCCTCGACTGCGGCGCGCGTGGCGGCCAATGCGTCGTCCACGCGATCCTTCTTCTCCTTCATTTCGACCTCCGTGGCAGCACCTACATAGAGTACGGCTACACCGCCGGCCAACTTGGCCAGACGCTCCTGGAGCTTCTCTTTGTCGTAGTCCGACGTCGACTTCTCGATCGAGGTGCGGATCTGCGCCACACGTGCGGCGATGGCCTCCTTGTCACCGTTGCCGTCGACGATCGTGGTGTTCTCCTTGTTCAGCGTTACCTTGTCGGCCGTACCGAGCATGGCAATCGTCGCATCCTCCATCTTCATGCCCTTGTCGGTCGAAATGACCGTAGCGCCGGTCAGCACGGCGATGTCCTCCAGCATCTCCTTGCGGCGGTCACCGAAGCCCGGGGCTTTGCAGGCTGCCACCTTGAGCATACCGCGCAGACGGTTGACAACCAAGGCCGAAAGAGCCTCTCCGTCGACGTCCTCGGCGATGATCAGGAGCGAACGGCCGCTTTGAGCCACCGGCTCCAAGATGCCCATCAACTCCTTCATGGTCGAGATCTTCTTGTCGGTGATCAGGATGTAGGGTTTGTCTAACTGT
>CAYYUW010000005.1:0-12267 GCA_964474985.1 uncultured Alistipes sp.
ACGAACGGCTTGTACTCGCGGCCGGTGATCTTCGAAATCTCGGCCATCGTCTCGGCCACCATATCGGGCACGGCGGCGTAGAACTTGTTCGAGGCCTCGCGGGTCTGGAAGTAGATGTCGGGGTTCTGTGCCGTACCGCGGGTCACGGGGTGCTCGGGGTTGAGGGCCTCGGCGCGGAAACGCTTCAGGGCGTCGCGGTCGAACATGGCGGTCAGTGCGGCCTCGTCGATGAGTTCGATCTTCTGGATCTCGTGCGAGGTGCGGAAACCGTCAAAGAAGTGGAGGAAGGGGACGCGGGCTTTCAGCGCGACGATATGGGCCACGCCGGCCAGATCCATCACCTCCTGCACGGACGAGGTGGCCAGCATCGCGAAGCCGGTCTGACGGGTGGCCATCACATCCTGATGGTCGCCGAAGATCGAGAGCGACTGTGCAGCCAGTGCTCGAGCCGAAACGTGGAATACGCCCGGGAGCAGCTCGCCGGAGATCTTGTACATATTGGGAATCATCAGCAGCAGACCCTGAGATGCGGTGAAGGTGGTAGTCAGCGCGCCGGACTGGAGCGAACCGTGAACGGCGCCTGCGGCACCTGCCTCGGACTGCATTTCAACGACCTTGACGGTCTCGCCGAAGATATTCTTGCGACCGGAAGCCGCCCACTCGTCTACCAGTTCGGCCATGGTCGATGACGGTGTGATGGGGTAAATGGCAGCCACCTCGCTGAACATATACGCGATGTGGGCAGCAGCATAGTTACCGTCACACGTGATAAATTTTTTCTCAGACATCTTTGTAAATTATAAGTTTAATCGTATTTGACTTTTGTTTTCAGTCTTTTCGGACCGGTAAAATTCCGTACAAAATTACGCATAATTATTCGAATAGCAATAATTATGAGTCTGCGGCTGCGATTTTTTTGTCCGTCCTTGGCGGGGTTGGCTTTTAATCGTTAATTTTGCAGCCTGCGGCAGGGCCGCACGGCTTCTCGGAGCCGCTTGTAACCGTTACGAATGGTAAAATGATAACCTGCGAAAATCATACATTGTCCAACGGCCTTGTGGTGGTGGCTGAGCGCGACCGCCGCTCGAAGTTGGCGGCGGTGAATCTGCTCTACAAGGTCGGGGCGCGCAACGAGGATCCGGAGCATACGGGCTTCGCGCATCTGTTCGAGCATCTTATGTTCCGCGGCACCCGCCGCATCCCCGATTTCGACGAGCCGGTGCAGCGTGCCTGCGGCGAGAACAATGCCTTTACCAATAATGACTATACCGACTATTATATCACCCTGCCCACGGCCAACATCGAGACGGCGCTGTGGCTCGAGAGCGACCGTATGACGGGGCTGCATCTCACGCGCCGGAGGTTCGAGGCCGAGAAGCGCGTGGTGCTGGAGGAGTACAACCAGCGCTATCTGAACCAGCCCTACGGGGACCAGTCGATGCTGCTGCGCGAGTTGCGTTACCGCGTCCACCCGTACCGCTGGTCGACCATAGGCCGCGATCCGCAGCATATAGCCGGCGCCACGCTCGCCGAGGCCGATGCCTTCTACCGCCATTACTACCGTCCGTCGAATGCGATACTGTCGGTTTCGGGCGATTTGGAGCCGCAGCGGGCTTTCGAGCTTGCGGAGAAGTGGTTCGGCGGTATTGCGGGCGAGCCTCTCGAGCCTGATATCCTGCCCGAGGAGCCTGAACAGACCGAGGCGCGGCGGCAGGAGGTGGGGCGCGACGTTCCGGCTACGGCCGTGACGATCGTATTCCCGATGGGCGGACGTCTGAGTGAGGAGTATTATCTGCTCGATTTGGTGTCGGACATCCTCGCTGGAGGCGAGTCGGCGCGCCTGTACGACGAGCTTGTGCGCCGCCGCCGGCTGTTCAGCGCCGTGAATGCCTACATCACCGGCGACATCGACCCGGGTATGTTCGTGCTGACCGGACAGGTTATGTCGGGCGTGGAGCCTGAGCGTGCCGAGGAGGCGCTGTGGGACGAGCTGCACCGCCTGCAGAACGAGTGTGTCGGCAGCTGCGAAATAGAGAAGGTGCGCAACAAGTTCGAGGCGGGCGTGCTGTTCGGTGAACTGAACGTTATGAACAAGGCTATGAATATGGGATATTATGCGATGCTCGGGCATCTCGGTTTGATAAACGCCGAAGTGGGCATATACCGCTCGATCGGTGCCGATGCGATCGTGGAGGGATGCCGGCGCATCTTCCGGCCCGAAAGGAGTTCAACACTTATATACCGTGCCGAAAATGGGAAATAGACGACCCTCGATACGGATACCGCAGAGTGTCGGCATCCAGTCTGCCGAGGAGCGGATACTCTCCAACGGAATGCGTCTGTACCTGCTCGAGAACCACGACCAGCAGGTGGTGCGCATCAGTTTCGTATTCGGCGCCGGATCGTCGCGGCAGAGCGTGCCGTTCGCGGCCACGACGGCGGCCAATCTGCTCAGCGAGGGCAGCGACCGCCTGACGGCCCGACAGATAGCCGAGAAGCTCGATTTCTATGGCTCCTACTTCGACATATCCACCGACCGCGACGCTGCGGTGGTCAGCTTCTGCTCGCTGACGAAGTTTTTCCTGCCGACGCTCGATGCTGCGGCCGAGATACTGCTGCGGCCTGCATTCCCGCCTAACGAGTTCGACTCGTACTGCGCCAAGCGCCGCGAGCGGCTGGCCGTCGAACGCACCAAGGTGGATGTGCGGGTGCGCGAGGCTTTCGCCGCCGCGATGTTCGGAGCGGAGCATCCCTACGGCATCTCGTCGCCCGAGGCAGCGTACGATACGCTGCGCCGCGACGATGTGGCGGAGTTTTACAGGCGTTTCTATACGGCCGACAACTGTTTTGCCGTTTGCAGCGGCGATCTGGGTGCGGCGGAGATGAAGGCCGTGGTGGATCTGTGCGAGAGCCTTCAGCGCGGCCCGTGCGCCGTGGTCCGGCCGTTTCCGGCACCCGAGCAGACCCGCTGCGTGCACCTCGGCCACAAGGGAGCGGTGCAGTCGGCCGTGCGCGTCGGACGTATGCTCTTCACGCGCAGCCACCCCGATTATATCGGTATGCAGGTGGTGGCTGCGGTACTGGGCGGCTACTTCGGCTCGCGCCTTATGCGCAGCCTTCGCGAGGAGCGGGGCTATACCTACGGCGTCTTCGCCGGAATGGTCAACCTCGACCAAGCGGGCTATATGGCAGTCGCCACGCAGGTCGGTGCGCCGTTCCGCGAGGATACCCTGCGGCAGATCTACGCCGAGATCGAGAGGCTGCGGCACGAACCGGTGCCCGAGCGTGAGCTGTCGCTGGTGAAGAACATTATGGTCGGCGAGATGATGCGCATACTCGACGGCCCGTTCGGCATCGTCGACGTGACGATCGAGAATATCCAGTGCGGCACGGACAACGGTGCTGTCAGCCGCACCGTCGAGTCTATCCGCCGCTGTACGCCGGAGGATGTCCTGCGGCTGGCCGAGCGCTACCTCCGCCGCGAGGATCTTGTGGAGACGACTGTGGGATAGTGACAAAGCAAACCGCCCCGCCGATCGTAACTTCGGCGGGGCGGTTTGTCGTGTATGCGGGTCAGCGCCGCTTTGCCGGAATCTCCACGCGGTCGATCATCATTCCGTTGCGGTCGAGCAGAGTGAGGACCAGATAGCGGCGGTCGGCGGCCAAATGCACGGCGCCGACGGTCTTTTCGCCCTCGTACCAGCGGCTCCGGATTATGTCGCGGTTATTGGTCCACTCCTCGACGTATGCGTGTCCGCGTTCGTTGTCCGACGAGGGAAGCTGCAGATATACGGTGCCGACTGTGCCGTCGGTGACCTCACCGCCGCGGAGCGGGGCGGAACGTACGTAGATATGGTTGTTGCCGGCCAGCGCCAAGTCGACGCCCAACTCGTCGAACAGTTCGCACCAGCGAGTATATTGCGAGAAGCGGCCGTCGGTGCCGAAGAACCACTGGTAGTGCTCGCACACGATGACATATCGGGCGGGATTCTCGGCTACCACCTTGCGCACCCAATTCTGTGCGGCTTCGAGACCTTCGTCACTGCGCATACTCTCGCTGTTGAGCATCACGAACAGCGCATCGCCGTAGCGGAAGAAGTAGCACACGCCCTCCTCGCCCTCGTAGCCGTTGCGCGGGTAGAAGTTGGCATCGCGCAGAAAGGCGTTCGAAAGGCCGTAGGTGCGTGTCATATTGTCGTGGTTGCCGTTCACTCCGGCCCACATATAGCGCCCGAAGACAGGCTCCTCGTACATCCTGCGCCAGAACGAATAGCTGCCGCCCCAAGCGCATACGTCACCCAGATGCAGCATCCAGCCGATCGAGGGGTCGAACCTTTCGATGCTGCCGATCATATTCATCGCGGCCGTCAGCCGTGCGGGCAGCGGCGGGTAGGAGTGGAAGTCGGCGATTATGCCGGCGCTCCAGCGTTTGGCTCCCGCCGTGCGGAAGTAGCGCACGGTGGTGTCGCTGCCGATGCGGTATTTGTATTCGGTGTCGGGCTTCAGACCCGAGAGTGCGGCGTCGCACTTGGTAAAGCGCACCTGCTCGTAGAAGTTCTCGTTGGCGGCGTTTTTGGAGTATACGCTGTCGTAGGTGGTGCAGAGGCGCGTGTCGGACTCGACAGTGCGGGCGCGGCGCCAGTCGCGGTCGCTGCGCAGGGTGTAGCTTACCGAGCGGTTGTTGGATAGGGTGTCGACACCCCAGCTGAGGTTGATGCAGGTGGATACGTCCTCACCCGGGCAGGCGACGACCGAAAATGGAGCGGCATTCTGTGCCGACGACCCTGCACACCACAGCGCAAAGATCGATATTAGCAGTTTTTTCATCGAAAACATAGATATTTGGCGCAAAAGTACTAATTTCGTGGAAAATCTCACCAAGCGATGCAGCGAAACGGCCGTTTTTTGCGTCTTGATATATATACGACAATCGATTGCTAACCTTCAGAGAAGTATGAAAAATATTTTGACTTTCCTGCTCATTGCTGCGAGTTTCGCGGCGTCGGCACAGCCGCCCGATACGGCTTCGGGCAGCAGCGCCTCCTATCGGGGCGAGGTGGCTGCCAGTGCGGCCTATTTCCCCTTTGCTGTCGGATTCGTAACCGTCGAGACGGTACACGGTGCGCTGCTCCGAGAGCAGTTCTTCGTCGGCGGCGGAGCCAAACTGTACACCGATTGCGACGATACGGAGCACTTGGCGCTTTACGGCGACTTCAAATACCTGATGCGCAACAAGCGTATGAAAGTGCGGCCTATGTTCGGCGCTGCAGCCGGTGTGGCATTGCTCGATTGCAGCCGCGCCCGCAGCTACTTCAGTGCCGACATTGGTATGGCCGTGCGGCTGTACAAGTCGCTGCATCTGAACCTGTCGGTCGGCTGTTCGGTGATCGGAGCCGACGGTGTGCCGCATCTGAAACTCGGGCTGGCATTCTGACCCCTGCCGAAAAAATATGGCTGTTCCGCCTTCCTGCAGGCGGAAACAGGAGATTTTGCCCTATATTTGCAGGCGAGAATAAATGGAAACAATTATGAAAATTCTGATTCTGAACGGGCCGAACCTCAATTTGCAGGGCAAGCGCGATGTCGGCATTTACGGGACTGAAACCTTCGAGGAGTATATCGAACGGTTGCGCGCAATGTTCGCCGGATGCGAAATCGACTATTTCCAGTCGAATATCGAAGGCGAGTTGATCGACGCGCTCCACCGCAGCGCCGGCCGTTACGACGGCGTTGTGCTCAATGCCGGAGGATATACCCACACCGCTGTGGCGCTGGCCGATGCCGTGGGTGCCGTACAGACGCCGGTGGTCGAGGTGCACATCTCGTCGATACTCGCCCGCGAGGAGTTCCGCCGCATATCGTTGATAGCACCGCGTGCTGTCGGCTCGATAATGGGATTCGGACTCGACTCGTACAGACTCGGAATGATTGCGCTGGGAGCGCAGCAGACCGCCTATGAAAAGAACTAAGATCGTAGCAACGATTTCTGAGAAAAATTGCGAGCCTGAGTTTCTGCGCTCGCTCTATGACGCCGGTATGAATGCCGTGCGCATCAATTCGGCACACGCCTCCGAAGCCGGAGCACGCCGCATCATCGACAATACACGCGCCGTCAGCAGCGACATAGCCGTGATACTCGACACGAAAGGACCCGAGATCCGCATTACGGCTATGGCGGGCGAAAACGCCCTGCGCGGCATCTACCTGCAAAAGGGCGCTCGGATATGCGTGCGGGGCGTGCAGTCGGGTGACGAGATATCGGACGGCCGAACGCTGTATGTCTCGTATCGCGACATCGTGCGCGACGTGCCTGCGGGTGCGTCGATACTTATTGACGACGGCGAGGTGGAGCTGAAGGTCGTGGACCGCAATGACACGGAGCTTGTCTGCCGAGCTGAGAACCACGGCGTGGTGATGCAGCGAAAGAGCGTCAACATTCCCGAAACGGCCATATCCCTGCCGTCGGTGTCCGAGCGCGACCGCCGCTTCATCGAGTGGGCGGCGGCCAACGACGTCGACTTCATCGCCCACTCGTTCGTGCGCGGCCGCGAGGATGTCGAGGCAGTGCAGAAAATTCTCGACGAGTACCGCAGCGACATAAAGATAATATCGAAGATCGAGAACCGGCAGGGTGTGGACAACATCGACGAGATTCTCGAAGCCTCCTACGGCGTTATGGTGGCGAGAGGCGATTTGGGTGTCGAGATCGCTGCCGAGCACATTCCGGTCATTCAGCGGATGATCGTGTCGCGCGCCATAGCGGCCAAGCGCCCTGTGATCATCGCGACGCAGATGCTCCATACGATGATCCACTCGCCGCGGCCTACGCGCGCCGAGGTGAGCGACATAGCCAGTGCCATATACCAGCGTGTCGATGCCGTGATGCTCAGCGGCGAGACCGCCTCGGGCGAGTTCCCGTTGGAGGCAGTATCGACGATGTCGCGCGTAATAGGGGAGATCGAGCGAGACGAGGAGCACTTCACCCCGTTGGTCGAGATAAATATGGTGTCGGTGAACCACGAGATCACGGCGCAGCTGGCGCGGTCGGCGGTCAAGGCCTGCCTCAATCTGCCCATACGCGCCATAGTCACCGAGACGCTGAGCGGCCGCACGGGGCGTTACCTGTCGGCTTTCCGCGGCCGGCAGCCGGTGTATGCCGTGTGCTATCGCAGCAGCGTGGTGCGGCAGCTGGCCCTGTCCTACGGCGTGCAGGCGATAAAGCGAGAGTGCGGCGCCGACCGCAATCTGCTCCTTGCCGATACGCTTTCAGGCTTGGAGTCCGAATCGCTGCTGCAGCCGCACGATTTGGTGGCGGTGGTAGGCGGCGGTTTCGATGCCCGCACGGGAGCGTCGTTCCTCGAAATAAGCCGCGTCGAGCACCTCCAGCGGCGCAGTCTGCTGCACGGGGCGGCCTATGAGGTGCCGCAATTGTGAACTGCCGGCCGGCAAATGTGACGCCGACAGCACAAACGGTTAGCGATAAATTTGTATTTGACAGCCGATTCGATTACTTTTGCAGAGCGCGGGCGACCGAACCCTCGCGAAATGACAATCGATGGAACTGAAAGATAAGGTAGTCAGCGGAGTGGCGTGGAGCGCGGCCGAGAAAATCGGTTCGATGCTCCTGCAGATGGCCGTAAGCTTTATTCTGGCGGGGCTGCTGGTCCCCGAGGACTATGGCACGATGACCGTGCTGACAGTCTTCGCGACCGTGTCGCTGCTTATCGTCGACAGCGGCTTCTCGCAGGCCCTTATCCGCAAACCCTCTCCCACGCAGACCGATTTCACCTCCGTATTCGTGTTCAACATTACGGTGTCGGTTGTGCTGTACCTGCTGTTGGTGGCGCTGTCGTTCCCGCTGGCCGCATACTACCACCAGCCGCAAATGACCCGCATCGCGCCCGTGCTTTTCCTGCTGCTGCCGGTGAATGCCCTGTGCGTAATTCAGAATACGATACTCACCCGCCGGTTCGACTTCCGGCGGCTCTCGACAATAACCTTTTTGTCCTCGTTGGTCGCCGGCGTGACGGCCGTAACTATGGCCTTCTTCGGGGCCGGCCTGTGGGCGCTTGTGGCCCAGCGGCTGCTGACGCTGTCGGTCAAGGCCGTCCTGCTGTGGCTCTGCGGCGACTGGCGCCCCTCGGGCCGCTGGAGCGCCGCGCCGCTTCGGGAGATGTTCCCGTACAGCTCGCGCCTTATGGCGACCGACCTGCTGTCGGGAATCTACACCAACATTTCGTCGCTGTTCATCGGCCGCATCTATACACTCCAGCAGCTGGGATACTTCTCGCAGGCTCAGAAACTTAAGGACCTGCCCGTGAACTCGGCCATGCAGGCCGTGCAGAACGTAACCTTTCCTGCGCTGTCGAAAATCGATGACGAGGCCAAGTTCTCGGAGAGCTACCGGCAGGTGCTGTTGGTGACGGGGTTCGTGATGATCCCGATGATGGCCGGACTGATCGCTGTGGCCGACGATATGTTCGCCCTGATCGGCGAAAAGTGGCGCCCCACGGTCCCGTACTTTCGGGTGCTGTGCTTGGCCGGAATCACGACGCCGATAGCTATGATCGCATACAATATCCTTAAAGTCAAGAGTAACGGCCGGATAATATTCCGCCTCGAACTGCTGAAAAAGGGCATTATGACGGTGATACTCGCCGCGACGATCCCGATCGGCGTGAAAGCCGTGGTATGGGGGTTGGCGGCGATGTCGATAGTGGAGATGGTGGTCAACTTCCGCGCTGCGCGCCGCTTTACGTCGCTGCGCGGCAGCCGCGTGCTGCGCGATCTGCTGCCGCCGCTGCTCGTCGCCGCCGCTATGGCCGCCGCGGTGTCCGCTCTCGGGATGCTCGTCGGCGGGTGGCACGCAGCGTTGCGCCTGACGGTCGAAGTGGCGTGCGGCGTTGCGATATATGCAGGCGTTTCGGCGGCGTTTCGGCTCGAGGGATTCGGCGAGTTGATGAGAATAGTACGCGGACTTGTATTCAAACTCGAAAAACGATGAACGGCGAATTCGATTTCATTGACTTCATACGCGACAGCTTCGCCGCGATGCCCGACAACGGATTCGAGGGCATCGGCGACGACTGCACCGTCGTGGAGACGGGCGGCGGCGAGGCCTTGGTGATGACCACCGATATGCTCGTCGAGGAGGTGCACTTCCTGCGGCACGCCGCCTCGGCCCGACAGCTGGGGCGCAAGTCGCTCGCGGTGAATCTGAGCGATGTGGCGGCTATGGGTGCGCAGCCGGTGGCTTCGATGCTCTCCATAGCCCTGCCGCGCGATGTCGACCGCCGCTGGGCCGAAGAGTTCATCGAGGGGTACCGCTCGATGTCCGAGCCGTTCGGCGTGAAGCTGGTCGGCGGCGACACCACCGCTGCACCTTCGCGGATCGCCATAAATGTGGTTGCGATAGGACGCGCACCGGTGTGGTGCATCAAGCGCCGCAGTGCAGCCCGCGCGGGCGATATCGTCGCTGTTACCGGTACGCTCGGACAGTCGGCCGCCGGATTGGCCGATATCCTGTCCGGACATCTCGATACCGCCGCAGCGGCAGTGCATCGCGATCCGCAGCCGCACGTGCGGCAGGGCGTATGGCTCGGACGGCGTGCCGAGGTACACGCTATGATGGACATTTCGGACGGGCTGGCTTCGGATCTCGGGCATATCGCGCGCCTGTCGGGCGTCGCCGCCGAGGTCGAGTGCGATGCGATCCCGCACCCCGATGCGACACTCGAGCAGGCCGTTTGCGGCGGCGAGGATTACCGCCTGCTGCTGACCGCCGACAGCGAAGCGTTCGAACTGCTGGCTGCCGACTTTACGGCTGAGTTCGGTTCGCCGCTCTATCCCCTCGGCCGTATCGCAGCCTCAGCCGACCATACCATACACTGGTTCTCCTCAGGCTCCCGCATCACCCCCGACTGGCACGGCTTCACCCACTTCTGACCACTGAGTATAACTCGTCGCAGTGACGGAAAGAGGCGTAAACTTAAAAAATACTTACATACTTCTTGATGTCGCGCGGACGGTTGAGCAGGCGAACGCTTTCCAGCATCAGGCCGCAGCGGCGGTTGTCCTCGGCGCTCCACTCCTTGTTGTGGGTTGCAAAGGCTGTGATGCGGTTGAACAAATCCCACATGTTGATGTCACTCCGCGCCTGCGCAATATGAATATGTTTCAAGCCTGCCGCGACATACATATTCGTCAGCCGGTCGTAAGGGGCGATCTCCTCAACCGTAGCGTCATTTGCACCATAGCGGGCAAGCAGCTGGTTCGCTGTCCGCACCTCGCCGACCGAAGCGTCGGTCTGCATCGCCAGCAGTGCATTCTGCCGCATTCTTTTCAGATTCGAGCCGATGAAGGTCCCGTGCTGCGGCAGCGAGAGCATCTGCCGGACGGATGCTTCGTCGAGCTGGTTCGTGCGGGCGATCTTTCGCTCCACCGTCTCCATCTGTCCGTTCGAGCAAATCATTCTCAGATAATAGTTTCCCGCTTCGACTTCGCCTAAATTCCAGCGGAAGTATACGCCGTTGGTCATAAACACGTCGTCCGGAGTGAACTCGTCGTAGGTGGCGTTGTTCGGCAGCAGGCTCACCGTCAGACCTCCCTGACAGTTGTCGTTGGTAAAGAAATTATCGGGCGTATAGCTGTTGTCGCTCATAAACATATCCAAGAAATCGAAGAATGATCGGGCGGGAATAGCCTCCTTTCTGAGATGTGTGGCACAGACGATTTCCCGCTGCTCGGGGTCGGCGACAAGAGCTATTTTACCTGCCTTCTCGATGCTGTTCGACAGGGCGAGATAGTTGCGCAGGTCGCGGATGCCGTTGCGGCCGAAGGTATCTGCAACCGACTTCGACTGCCGTCTGGAAATGCCGACAAACGCATCGAGCTGCTCGCAAATTTTAGGTTTGACGGCGAGTTCGATACCGTTTATCATATAAGTGTTTTCACCCGTCGAGATAAGGTCCTGCGGTTCGACGGTCCGAAAAGGCATCTGTGCCGATATAAAGGCTTCACGATACCGTGTGTAAGTCTGACTATCCATTTTGCGTTGTATTTAAGTTGTTGAATACTTTATCGAAACTGTCGGCAAAGTCGTGCAGCTGGTTGCGGACGTTGCGTTGCATGCGTTTGAGAGTCTGGTCCTGCTCGTAACGCCCCTCGTCGAAAAACACATCGCCTAACGTACTCAGATTGTAATACAGTTTGACGCCGACATCTCCGCGGCGATGCTTCGAAAAGGTTATGTAACGGTCGGAATAGATGTTTTTCGGATTGTCCAAACGCAGCTCCATCATCGCAGTAATCATATGTTTAAGACGGTTGGAACCCACGAATGCTCCCGATTTGGTCACTTGCTGAATAGTCAGAAAGGTGGTGTTGACGCCTCTGCGGTTCTGCGCCTTGTTCTGCTGCTTGATTAGCGACAGCAGCATGCTCTCCGCCCGCTTGTTGGTAACATTCTCCTCCTCTTTGACCACTCCCTGCAGTTCATAAAACGAATCGACGGCCACAATGTCCCAACCCTCGTCGAGCGTGTCGGCAACGACCTGCCACGAGTGCGAATCCTCGTCGAAACCGCTCTCGACAAAAAGAATGTCGAGGTCGCTGAACTTCGGAAAGCGTTCGACGTAGACGGCAAGGTCGATTTCGTTCATCTCGGCACTGATGAACAGTATGCGCGTTTGGGGTTGCACGATATGAATATTTGCCAGCATATCGAGGATAATGGTCGTTTTGCCGACACCCGGATCGCCGATAATCATATAGTTGACACCCTTGGGCAGCCCTTGATAACTGCACAGCAGGCTGTCGAGTATGGTTTGTGTGCGAAAGTTGACAAACAGATTATTGTCGAACTGCACATCGCGCATCTTCACTATTCGGTTCATTTTTTTGTCGTATCGTTTGCGGCAAAAGTAGCTGCACACAGTGTCAAAACACGGCAGAGCGCAAACAAAAATTCCTGCCAGTCGGCAGGAATCATACCGATTGTGAATCAGCGATTCATCGTATTCTGTCCTGACAAAAATCCTTGCGGCGGCAGGTCTTGCAGTGCGCACCCGTCCATACCGAATCGAAGTGGTCGGCGGCGGCATCGACCAGTGCGAGATCATCGGTCAGCAGGCCCGCCTCGAAGTTGCGTTTGCCGCCGCCCTTCATGCCGATGCCCGCGCCGGTCAGGTTCGCCGAGCCGATGTAGGCCGTAGAGCAGTCGAAAATCATCATCTTGAAATGCACCCTCGGACAGAGTTTGCGTTTCAG
>CAYYUW010000006.1:0-9123 GCA_964474985.1 uncultured Alistipes sp.
ACCCGCCATACCTTCGGCTGAGGATGTGGCTAATTACCGCAGACGGGCCGAAGCAGGCTCGGCATACTGCTCCTACCGTCTCGGCAAGTGCTATGCGCGCGGTTACTCCGTGGAGCAGGACTGTTCGCAGGCGGCGTACTGGTACGGCAAGGCCGCCGAGAAGGGATACACGTCGGCGCAGAACGATCTGGCAGCACTCTACGAGCAGGGCAGGGGAGTTGCGAAAGACATCGGGCGGGCCGCTGCGCTTTACCGCGAGGCTGCGGAGGCGGGCAATCCGCTTGCACAGCACAACTTGGCGCGACTGTACCGCAACGGCACCGGCGTGGAGCAGTCGGATGTTCGGGCGGCGTATTGGTACGACCGTGCCGCAAGGCAGAAGTATGGCGAGGCGCAATACTTTTTGGGTGAGTGCTACTATATGGGACGCGGGGTTCCGCGCAACGTTCAGAAGGCTCTGTCCCTGTGGCGCGAGGCGGCCGAGCAGGAGGTGCCGGCGGCGATGCTGAATTTGGCCAACTGGTATGAGCACAGCGGCGGAGATCCCGTTTGCGAGCAAACGGCGGTAATGTACTACCGCGACGCAGCAGCCTTGGGCGACACGACGGCGCAGTGGCGGCTGGCCGATATGTATCTCGAAGGCCGCGGCGTGCGGCGCGATGTCTCGACGGCCGAATTTTGGTACCGCAAAGCCGCTGGTGCTGGCTGCGTGAAAGCACGCGAACGGCTGGCAGAGCTGCGCGAATCGTCAGGAACCGAGCCTTGCCGCAACAAATTGCAGCGTCGGTAACCGATGCGGTTTGCGGGACTCCGCTGGGCGAGGCTTCGGCCCGCGCGGCTTCTTTGGAAGCCGCAAATTGTCGCAAAATATTACGCAATATTCTGCCGCGCAGCAGCATCGCCCGAGGCGATGCCACCTTCGGCTGCTCACGCCTTCGGCGTGCCCCCCCCAGCAGCCGAAGGTGATCTTTGCCTGCACAGCCATGAAGAATCGCTTTTATGCAAAACTTATTGAATTGTATATTATCGCCGGCGGTGTTATTTCGACTTATGGTCCAGCGGGTTGCCCTCGATATCGCAGGCTGAGCAGTTGCCGCGGCAGCCGATATCGCTGCAGTCGGCATCGGCCATATCTTCGCGCGACTGCTGTACGGCGCACTTAATGCCCCGCTCCTGCATGTGGCGATTGGTGGATATTTCGGAGTCGATATTGTGGCCTTTGAATATAAGAGTCAGCGACATACCGAGAACGAACAGCCCTACGGCGAGTATGGAAAAAAGTATGACAGTGAGCACGGGCGACATCGGTAATGTAAATTATTCGGTAAAACTTTTGCGCTTTCGGGTGCAAATATATAAATTTGTAAGCGTATTTTGCAAAAAATGTGCTATGAAGATAATTATAGCCGGAGCCGGTGATGTAGGCAGCCATTTGGCGCGTATGCTCAGCGGCGACAACCACGAAATAACGGTGATCGAAAGCGATCGCAAGCTGCTGGAGAATGTCTCGGCCGTGGCCGACATTCTCACGGTAGAGGGCGACTGCACCTCGTTCGCCACCCTGCGCAAAGCCGCAGTGCGCAAGGCAGACCTTTTCATCGCCGTGAACCACGAGGAGGAGGCCAACATCATCTCGGCCATACTCGCCAAGCAACTGGGCGCCAAGAAGTCGATCGCCCGCATCGACAACAACGAATACCTCGAGCCGAACAACAAGGAGGTATTCATCAATCTGGGCATCGACTACCTGTTCTACCCCGAGAAGGTCGCGGCGCATCAGGTCATAAAGCTGCTCGGACACACCTCGACCTCGGAATATGTCGACTTCTCCAACGGCAAGCTGTCGCTGGTGGTCTTCAGGCTCGATCCCCTGTCGGAGCTGATCGGCCATACCCTGCTGAGCTTCACCGAGCAGCAGTCGCCGCTGAGCTACCGCACCGTGGCGATCACACGCGACGGCCGCACGATCATTCCCCACGGCAGCGACACCTACATGGAGGGCGATATGATATACATCATCACCAAGGAGGACAGCGTGAAGGAGGTAATGGCATTCTCGGGGCAGCACAATATCGAGATCAAGAACCTCATGATCTTGGGCGGCAGCCAAATCGGTATGCGCATCGCTCTCGAGCTGCAGGACACCGTAAACATAAAGCTCATCGAATACGTGGCCGACAAGGCGTACAGGCTGGCCGAGACGCTCGACAAGACGCTTATAATCAACGAGGACGGCCGCAACATCGAGGCTATGATGGAGGAGGGACTGTCCAATATGGACGCTTTCGTGGCCGTTACGGGCCGCTCCGAGACCAACATACTGGCGGCGATGCTGGCCAAGCGTATGGGCGTGAAGAAGGTCATCGCCGAAGTCGAGAACTTCAACTACATCGATCTGGCCGAGAGCATCGGCATCGACACCATAATCAACAAGAAGCTCATCACGGCCAGCAACATCTTCCGCTTCACCCTATCGACCGACGTGCAGGCGATCAAGTGCCTGACAGGCAGCGAGGCCGAAGTGCTGGAGTTCATCGTCAAGCCCAACTCGCCGGCAACCAAGGCCAAAGTCAAGGATCTGGATTTCCCCTCCGAGGCGATCATCGGCGGCATCGTGCGCGGCGACAAGGTGTTCATCGCCGTGGGCAATACGGAAATAAACGCTTACGACCGCGTGGTGGTATTCGCCATGCCTTCGTCGATTGCACGCATAGGTAAATATTTCAATTGATTATGTCACTGCGCGGTAAAATTTTGCAACTTGTGTTCGAAAAGCGGCGGCGCGCCTTGCGGCGCATTGCTGTCGACCCGATCGGCGTTCAGCACGAACAGTTGCGCTATCTGCTGCAAAGAGCCGGCCGGACAGAAATTGGCCGCAAATACGATTTCAGCTCGATCCGCAGCGAAGAACAGTTCCAGAATCGCGTCGAGGCATCGGACTACGACGCCTTCAGCCCCTATATCGACCGCGCCCGCAAAGGCGAACGCGACGTGCTGTGGGCCGGCGAAGTGAAGTGGTTCGCCCGCTCGTCGGGAACCACCGACCGCAGCAAGTACATTCCCGTAACCGACGACGGCCTGCGCCTGTCGCACAAGCGCGGTACGCAGGATGTGGCCGCTATGGTCACGATGATCCTGCCCGAGACGCGCGCCTTCGACGGCAAGCTGCTTACGCTGGGCGGCTCGCGCCGTGTGGAGCGCGAGGGCGAACGGGCGCTGACGGGCGACCTGTCGGCTATATTGATCGAAAATACGGCAGCATGGAGCGGCTGGTTCCGCACCCCCTCGCGTCAGACCGCGCTAATAGCCGACTTCGGGCAGAAGGTCGAGGCTATCTGCCGCGAAACCGTCGGGCAGCGGGTCACCTGCTTCGCCGGAGTGCCCTCGTGGAACCTTATGCTTATGAGGCGGATATTGGAGTACACCGGCCGCGACAACCTGAGCGAGGTGTGGCCCGATCTGGAGCTGTTCATCCACGGCGGCGTCGGCTTCGGACCATACGCCGAGCACTACCGCCGGCTGATCCCCTCGCCGCGTATGCACTACATCAATACCTACAACGCCTCGGAGGGCTTCTTCGGCATCGCCGACGCCACCGAGCAGGAGGATATGCTGCTGATGCTCGACTACGGAACATTCTACGAGTTCGACGACGGCCGGAATATCGTGACGCTCGAGGGCGTAAAGTGCGGCGTCGACTACGCCATGATAATATCGTCGTGCAACGGACTGTGGCGATACCGGTTGGGCGATACCGTCGTATTCACCTCGACTGCCCCGTACCGCATCCGCATCACCGGCCGCACCAAGCAGTTCATAAACGTATTCGGCGAGGAGCTTATGGTCTCGAACACCGAACAGGCCCTTGCCGAAACCTGCAGCGAATGCGGCGCCGCCGTCAGCGAATACACCGTGGCTCCGGTATATATGACCTGCACCGACAACGGCCGGCACCAGTGGGTCGTGGAGTTCGTCCGGCAGCCCGAGGATTTGGGGCTGTTCACGCGGCGGCTCGACGAGAAGCTCCAGCACCTCAACTCCGACTACGAAGCCAAACGCCACAGCACCCTCACCCTGCCGCAGATCGATGCCGTTCCCGAAGGGACATTCCTGCGCTGGCTCGGCACCCGAGGCAAGGTGGGCGGACAGAACAAGGTGCCGCGGCTGAGCAACGACCGCAGCTATGTCGACGAGCTTATGGCGGCAGCCAAGTCTTTAACCGAAACCGACTAACAACATAACCCTATAAACCAAATGTATATAGCAATCGCAGGCAACATCGGAAGCGGCAAGACCTCCCTCACGGAGATACTGACCGAGCGTTTCAAGGCCACGGCCTACTACGAGGACGGCGACAACCCGTACATCGGCGACTTCTACGACAATATGAGCCGCTGGTCGTTCAACCTCCAGATATATTTTCTCGGGGCGCGCATCAACCAGCAGATCAAGATGCTCGAGGCTGCGGCCGCGGGCGACCTGCTGCAGGACCGCACCATCTACGAGGATGCCCATATCTTCGCCAACAACCTGCACCAAATGGGACTTATGTCCTCGCGCGACTTCAATACGTATATGGGCATATTCAATATGGCCACGCACCTGATCCCCTCGCCCGACCTGCTGATATATCTGCGCGCCGGAGTGCCCACCCTTATCAAACAGATTCACAAGCGCGGACGCGCCTACGAGATGTCGATCGACGAGGGATATCTCCAGCGTCTCAATGACAAATACAACGACTGGATCGACAACATCTACGAGGGCGAAGTGCTGACCGTGGACATAGACCATACCGATTTCGTCTCCAACCCTGCCGCCGTGGATGCGATAGTCGAGCAGATCGAGGCTGTCAGACGCAAACAGGAGGCAGCCAAGTAGCCGACCGGCAAAGCCGATGATTCCGGAGAGATTCATAGAGATAACGGCCGCCGAGCTGGGACGGACGGAGTGCCGCGCACTGTGCGATGCTCTCGAGGCTCCGGCAACGGTGTCGATACGCATTAACCCCGACAAGGGCATCGCACCCGAGGGCGCACGGCCCATACCGTGGAGCAGATGCGGATACTACCTCGACCGCAGGCCCGTATTCACGACCGATCCGGCATTCCACGCCGGCGCATACTACGTGCAGGAGCCGTCGTCGCAGTTCGTCGAACGGTTGATCGCTCCCGCCGTCAGGGAGTGCGGCGGCAATATGCGGCTGCTCGACCTGTGCGCCGCCCCGGGTGGCAAGAGCACGCTCTACGCCTCACTGCTCGGACGCCGCGGATTGGTGGTGGCCAATGAAGTCAACCGGCAGCGCGCCTCGGTGCTGGCCGACAACATCCGCAAGTGGGGCGTCGGCAATACGGCCGTCACCTGCAACGATCCGTCGCACTTCGCCGGCTTCGGGGAGTGGTTCGACGCCGTGGCTGTAGATGCACCCTGCTCCGGCGAGGGTATGTTCCGCAAGAACCCCGAGGCGCGCGGCGAGTGGAGCGAAAACGCGGTCGCGGTATGCGCCGAGCGCCAGTCGAAGATCCTGCGCGACATTTGGCCGTCGCTGCGCGGCGGCGGAACGCTCATATACAGCACCTGCACCTTCAACCGCACCGAGGACGAAGGAGTGCTTGCCCGATTCTCGGAATGGGCGGGCGAAGACGCCCTCACGGATGCCCCCGAGATCGAGGTCGGACAGTCGTGGGGCATCATAACCGGCCGCGTGGGCAAGTGGCAGACTTTCAGATTTTTCCCTCACAAAACAGAGGGCGAGGGATTTTTCGCGGCCATAGTCCGCAAGGCGGAGACCGGCAGCAGGTGCCGCACGCCCAAAGGCCGCCGCAATATAATGACGACGCCCGACCGCCGCACAGCCGAGGAGCTGTCGCGCTGGGTGCTCGACCCGCAGACGATGCGCTGGGCCGCCATAGGCGACACGCTGTACGGTTACTTCGCCGAACACGCCGACGACGTGCGGCTGCTGTCGCAATCGCTCGCCGTGATACATTCGGGCGTATGTATGGGCCAGATCTTCAAAGGCAAACTCAAACCCGACCACTCGCTGGCGATGTTTTCGGGGCTTGACCGGCAGGCCGCCGGCGAGGCTGTTGCCGACCTGCAGACCGCGACAGAGTACCTGCGCCGCGGCGAAGTGGCCGCCGCAGAGGGTATGGCCGAGGGTATCAACCTGTTGCTATACGGCCAATTGCCCTTGGGCTGGATCAAAAGAGTAGGTAATCGCACCAACAATTTGTACCCCAATTCATTGCGAATTCTGAATTTTTAACTTATATTTGCAGTGTCGCGAAACGGCCGCCGTTGCGCCGAACGCATAAAGACAACTCGATTATGGCTAAGAAAATGTTCTACTCGATGGGCGAAGTGGCTGAAATGTTCGACGTTCGCCCGTCGCTGCTGCGTCACTGGGAAGCTAAGTTCGACATCCTCCGCCCCCACAAAAACAAAAAGGGCAACAGAATGTTCACCCCCGAAGATGTGGACAATCTCAAGATTATCTATCATCTTGTCAAGGAGCGCGGTATGACCCTCGCCGGTGCCGCGCAGTACCTCAAGCAGGGCGTGTCGGACTCGATGCGGCGCGATATGGAACTGCTCGAACGCCTCCAGCGCATCCGCGCCGAACTGGCCGAGGTGCGCGAACGGCTGAAGGACACCCCCGAAGGCATTACGGTGCTCGAAGTGGCCGAGCCGATCGAGGAGACGGCTGCCGAAACGGAAATCGAGGAACCGGCCAAGGAGGCTGAGATCGAGGTGCCAGCCGAGGAGACTCGGGAGGAGATGCCTGAAGAACCTCTGAAGGAGATGCCGGCCACAGAAGCGCAGCCCGAGGGCGGGATATCCGCTCAGGAGTCCGAGCCGGAGTCCGATTCCACGCCGCGGCCGCGCGGAGCCAAAGGCGGCCGCAACCGCAAACGGCAGGAATCCAAGCTGTTCGAGGTGGAGCCTGAGCCGCAGCGCCCCATAGCGCCGTTTTTCGATCAAACGCTGTTTTAGATATGAAAGTAAAGGATATAACCTCTGCCATAGAAGCGTTCGCGCCGCTGCCCCTGCAGGCCGACTACGACAATTCGGGGCTTATAGTCGGCTCGCCCGAGGATGAAGTGCGAAGCGTGCTGCTGTGCGTCGACATCACCGAGGAGGTGATGGACGAGGCCGAGCGGACGGGCGCGGATATGGTAGTGTCGCACCACCCTGTCATCTTCCGCGCACTCAAGCGCCTCAACGGCTCGACATACATCGAGCGCGTGGTGGCGCGGGCCATACGCAAAGGCATCGCCCTCTACGCCTGTCACACCAATCTCGACAGCACGGAGGGCGGTATGAGCTGGCGGCTGGCCGAGATGCTCGGCATAGGCGAGCTGCAGGTGCTCGAGCCGCACGGCGAACAGAACGTCGGGTACGGCGTCGTCGGCCGGCTGCCGCAGCCCGAGCGGACGATAGACTTCCTGAACAGGATGAAGCGCACGCTCGACATCGGCGCCATACGCTACAGCGACATCCGCAGCGAGCAGGTGGAGCGCATCGCGCTGTGCACCGGCGCGGGAGGATCGCTTATCGGCGATGCCCGCCGCAGCGGCGCCCAGCTGTACATAGCCGCCGACTTCCGATACAACGATTTCCTCGACGCCGACAGCGATCTGACTATAGCCGATATCGGACATTTCGAGAGCGAATATTGCGCAATAGACCTAATGTTCGATGTTTTGTCAAAAAAATTCCCTAACTTTGCACTTCGCAAGAGCGCGAACTCCCGCAATCCGATAAATTATTTAGTATAAACAGATATGTCACAGAAAAAAACAACCGAAGCCGATTACTCGATGCACGACAAGATAATGGCCTTGTACGAGTTGCAGAAGATCGACAGCAAAATCGACGAGATCGACAAGATCAAGGGCGAGCTGCCGCTCGAGGTGCAGGATCTCGAGGACGAAATTGCCGGCCTGAAGACCCGCGTCGACAACATCAACGCCGAAATAGATGAGTTCAACGCCCTGACCAAGCAGCGCAAACGCGAAATGGATCAGGCCAAAATTATGATCTCAAAGTACACCGAGCAGCAGAACAACGTCCGCAACAACCGCGAGTTCGATGCCATAAGCAAAGAGATCGAGTACCAGAACCTCGAGATAGAACTGGCCGAGAAGCGTCTGAAAGAGTATTCCGCCGACATCCGCAACCGCAAAAAGGCTGTCGAAGAGGCTGAAGCACAGGTGGCCGACCGCAACATCGACCTCGAAGCCAAGCGCAAGGAACTCGACGGCATCGAAGCCGAAACCGCCAAGGAGGTCGAAGCACTGCGCGTACAGGAGGCTAAGGCTCAGGCTGTGATCGACGACCGTCTGCTCAAGGCTTACAAGCGTATCCGCGCCAACGTCCACAACGGATTGGCTGTGGTGACGATCAAGCGCGACGCCTGCGGTGGCTGCTACAACCGCATCCCGCCCCAGCGTCAGGTGGAAGTGCGTCAGGGAAAGAAAATTATAGTATGCGAATACTGCGGCCGCATATTGGTTGCAGAACCCGCAACTGAAGAATAACACCGTAGGGCAAACTACAGCCGTGAGGCTGAGGTTCGCCCATTTCTCCATTCATTTAATCTTTATGATGGTAGTCCGGCACAATGCCGGACTATTTTATTTTCCCCGACACTATGTCATACGACCTTCGGGTCCAGTACCTTACCTCGTCGTCGGTCATATCGTCGTTGAAGCGGATGCTTATCCAGTGTTTGCGGCTCATATTGTAGGGCGCTCCCACGGCCATATAGCGGGCCTTGAGTTCGTCTACCAATTCGGGTTCGCACTTGACGGTACACGCATCGAAGCGGTCGATATCGAAAAAACAGAAGATCTTGCCGCCTACATAAAACGCCAAAACCGACTGCGCCGCCTTGAATGCCTGAAACGGCATCTTCTCGCTGCTCTCCGGCAGCGAAAGGCAAAATTCACGAAATTCCTCTACATTCATAAAGCAACAAAGTGAAATGCAAGGAAGAACGAAACAAATGCAAATATATCCACTGTATATCAATCTATTATTGTCATACAGTATTTTCATTTGCTTTCATCAGTTTCATATGATTGGTTGATTTTTGCACCGTTTTTGTTTCTTATTTGT
>CAYYUW010000007.1:0-11188 GCA_964474985.1 uncultured Alistipes sp.
GCTCAGCCGACTTATCGGCAGCTTTATGATACTCGTGGGCGTGGCGTTCGTCATTGCCGTGCCGGTTATATGGTGGGCCATGAGCCGCTGGCTGGAGAATTACAGCTACCGCATCTCCCTCTCGCCGCTGATATTCCTTGCCGCGGGACTCTTCTCCGCCGTGATCGCCTTCGCGACGGTCTACTGGCAAAGCCGCCGCGCCGCCGACGAGAACCCCGTGGAGTCGCTTAAGAGTTGAGGCTGTCGATTGGCTGTAGAAGTATGGCGGGCCGCAGAAAGGGGTTTTGGAAAAACAATATCGGGTCCGTTCTAAAGGGGGCCGATAGCGGACGTGAATATTTGCGGCGACAAACGGCGGCTTCATTGACGCCGCGCGGGCCGAAGCCTCCGCCAGCGGAGGCCCGCTAATGGCGGTCCCCCGCAGCCTTCGACCCGCAAATTTGCAGCTGTAAGTATTGCGATTCAGGTCGCAAATAGTTTGTGGCGAAAAAGTGGATTGCAGGGTAACCCGCAAAGGGGCGGATGCGAACAAAGGCAGCTGCCCGAACGAAATGACTAATGATAAAACCGTAACAAGAGACATACTATGCACAATTTGTTTTATGCACTTCAGTACCTTGCGGCGCCGCGTGGCGGAGTCCAATCCGGCAGATATGATAAACAAACAATAAACATTATACCATGAAGATCATTTTGCATAACTTTTTTGTTTCGCTGAAGCGCTACACGGCATCGAGCGTATTGAATATAATCGGTCTGGCAGCTGCGCTCGCATCGTTCTACGTGATTACGGTACAGGTGTACTGGGAACTCACCTACAACCGCGGCTTCGCCGATGCCGACCGTGTTTTCCGCGTCGAGATGCCGGCATTTGACGGCAACGGCTATACGGCTTCGGTTTCGCGCCCGATAGCCGAGAAGTGCATCGCCGCTTCGCCCGATGTCGAATCCGCCGGTGCTATCGGCTCTTTGTCGCGCTACGATGTGACTGTGGTCCGCGGCGGCGAAACCGAGCACTTCTCGTCGGCATACGCCTCCGTAACAGCTTCGATAGTGGATGTTCTGGGGCTTGAGATCGTCGCGGGCGATGCGTCGGAATTTTCGGCCGAAAAGCGCAAGGTGCTGCTTTCGGAGTCGCGCGCCGAGCAGCTGGGGTTAGGCGTGGGCGATACGTTCTATATGGGTAACAGTGTCGTCCCCGAGAAAATGGTGGAGGTTGCGGCCATATATCGCGATCTGCCCGAGAACAACGTGTTCGGCTCCAATCCGTTTATGTACGATATTGGCGATCTCGAGATCAACAGCTTCGGACAGTGGAACTACTGTTATTACGTCAAACTGCGTGACGCCTCGGCCCGCGAGCGTTTCGAGCAGACGTGGCACGAGCAGGTGCAGCAGCTGCTGATCGACATGGGCGAATCCGATATGAGTGCCGCCGACCTGTCGGCCCGTCTTACGCCGCTGCCCGACATGTACTTCTGCACGGATTGCTCATCCCGCTACGATGCACGCGGCAGCAGGACGACCGTATATATACTGATGTGCGTGTCGATTCTGTTGGTGGCTATCGCCCTGATCAACTTCGTCAACTTCTTCTTCGCGATGGTCCCCGCTCGCATCCGTGCGGTCAATACGTTCAAGATTTTCGGTGCTCCGGCATCCTCGCTGCGCGCCAACTTCATCTTCGAGGCCGCGGGCTTGGTTTTGGCAGCGCTGCTTGTCGGCTGGTGGCTGGCGCTGCTGCTTTCCGAGTCGGACGTGGCATCACTGTTCAGCACCTCACTGGCCGTGGGCGACAATCCTCAGGCGGTGATTTTCACACTGCTCGCCGCCGCGGTAATCGTACTGGTGGGCAGCGTCTATCCGGCATACTATATCACCTCGTTCGCGCCGGCATTCGTCGTCAAAGGCTCGTTCGCCTCGTCGTCCAGCGGCCGCGCTCTGCGCAACGTGCTGGTTGGTCTGCAGTTCGTCATATCTATCTCGATGGTTATCGCCGCACTGACGGTCAAGATGCAGCACTCCTATATGATGAATCGGGATATGGGCTTCGATCGCGAGAACCTGCTTACGATGTACTGCCCGGGACCGCGCAGCGACGCCCTTACGGCCGACCTTGAGAATATCGTCGGCGTCAAGGATGTGGGCTGGGCTTCAGGAGACATCGTGGCCGAGTCGCGAATGGGGTGGGGTCGTTCGCTGCGCGATGAGCAGATATATTTCGAGTGCTATCCCGTGTCGAACGATTTCCTGCGGGTTTTGGGCGTCGAGATTACCGAAGGGCGCGATTTCCGTCCCGAGGACGAACTGAAGGCGACCGGAACCTTCATCTTCAACGAGACGGCCCGCCGCTCATTGGGACTCACACTCGAAGACCGCATTGTCGGCCATGCCGGTCCGACGGATATCGTCGGCTTCTGCAGCGACTTCAACTTCAAGCCGCTGCAGTATGGCATCGAGCCTTTCGCCTTCTATGTCTACGGGTCGGAGCCATGGGCGACTCTGGGCTATCTGCTCGTCCGCACCGAAGCCGGCGCCGATATCGGGAGGGTAGTGGAGGAGGTACGTTCGACCGTTTACAAATACTACCCGTTGGCAAGCACCAACGAAAGTATCGTCAAATTCTACGACGTGCGCTTCTTCGACGACGATTTAGGCATACTTTACACCAAGGAGGCGCGCTTGACCAAGTTGGTGACGCTCTTTACACTGGTGTCGGTGGCCATAGCCCTTATGGGTGTGTTCGGATTAGTGCTGTTCGAGACGCAGCACCGTCGCCGCGAGATCTCCATACGCAAGGTCTATGGTGCCACCACCGCCGAGATACTGCGTATGTTCAACCGCAAGTTTATGATCACCGTGCTCGTATGCTTTGCCATAGCGGCTCCGCTGACATATTGGGGCGTGGACCGCTGGCTCGACAACTTCGCCTACCGCACGCCGATCCACTGGTGGATATTCCTGCTGGCGCTGGCTGTCGTGGCTGCGATCACTTCGCTGACCGTCACCGTGCGCAGCTACCGCGCCGCCAATGCCGATCCGGCCGAGGCCGTTAAAACCGAATAAGATGAATATGCTTCGCAACTTCTTCAGTACACTGCGGCGCTACAAAACAGCATCACTGCTCAACATCGTGGGACTGACGATGGCATTCGCCGCATTCTACCTGATCATGACGCAGGTGTGGTGGGAGTTCACCTTCAATGGGTCGATACCGCATCCCGAGCGCACCTATATGGCCGCTGCAGCCGACTTTTTCGGCGACGAGAGCAACCTTATGGAGTATATAGCCCGTCCGGCTATTGAGCGCACGATCGCTGCCTCGCCCGAGGTCGAAGCGGCCGGAGCGGTGAACTGGTGGGGTACCGAGTACGGCAGCGATTACGCTAACAACGTCTGGATACAGCGTAAGAACTCGGACGAACCCGAGCGCTTCACGTTCGACGACGATAGCGCCTTTTCGGTCAGCGAGGGGCTGTTGGACCTGTTGCCGTTCCGAGCGGTCGAGGGCGATCTGCACGAGATGATCCGCCCGGGGACGGCTATCATCGCGCGCAGTGAAGCCGAACGCCTCGGTGCCGGCATAGGTTCGCTGCTCTACGTGTCGCAGACCGCACCGCAGAGACCCGTGGAGGTGGTGGGCATATACGAGGATCTGCCCGACAACTCGATCGGCCGCAATATGAAGATACTGCATCACATAGGGCAGATGGATATGTCCGACGTGTCGATGTGGAACACGTTCTACTACCTGCGGCTGCGCGAGGGCGCCGATCCCGACGATTTCGTCGCCCGCTGGACTGCTAACGATGCCGAACTGCGCGGGGTAGGCTCCGTGTCTGCGAGTGGCCGGACGATTGAGCCGATACATTTCGAATTGGTGCCGATATCGGATATATATTTCCACGACAAGTTAAATGTCGACGGTTTCAGCGGCTCGCACTCCGTTACGTTTACGCTGCTCGGTGTCGCCGTGCTGGTGATCGTCATCGCCCTGATCAATTTCGTGAACTTCTTTTTCGCGATGCTCCCCGCGCGGCTGCGTGCGGTCAACCTGCTGAAGGTTTTCGGCGCCTCGACGGCTTCGCTGCGTGCGGGTTTCGTTGCCGAGGCGGTGGGCTTCGTGGCCTGCGCCCTGCTGCTGGCGTGGTACATCGTGTGGGCGCTCAGCGGCTCGTGGCTGCACGAGTATTTCCCAAAGTCCCTCTCGCTGGCCGACAATGCCGTCGTGGCGATACTGGTCGCCATTGTGGCCGTCGCTGCGATCGTCGCCGCAAGCCTTTGGCCGGCACGCTATATTACCTCTTTCTCGCCCGTTCTGGCAGCCAAGGGGTACGCCGGTTCGCGCAGCGGTCGGGCATTGCGCACGTCGCTGCTCTCGGTCCAGTTTTTCATTGCGCAATGTATGATCGTTGTCACGCTGGTGATGTGGGGACAGTATCGCTATATGATGCGCACCGACCCGGGATTCGACCGCGATGGCCTGATGGTCGCCGAGCTGCCGCTGGAGCTTGCTACGCAGTATCGCAGTGCCTTCTCGACGATTCTCGATGCCGAGCCGCAGATTGCCCGCCACGCATTCGCCTCGCGGCTCTTGCCCATACCGTCGGGGGCGTGGAACTGGACCCGCTTATTAGACAACGGCAGCGAAGCCTCGTTCGCCGTCATCAACTGCGATACGGCGTTTGTCGGCTTACTGGGCGTCGATATGGTCGAGGGACGCGATTTTACGAGCGGCGACTGGCACAAGAGCCACTGTTCGATGATACTGAACGACTGCGCCCGACGCCGGTACGGCCTGCATCTTAACGATATGGTGGGCGAGGATTCGGGACCGATCGTCGGATTCTGCCGCGATTTCCACTATTGCTCGATGCAGTATGCCGTCGATCCATTGATCTTCAATTTGGCCAACGATCCGTTTTACAGACTAATATATATGTATTTGCGCCCGACGGCCGGAGCCGATATCGGGTATCTGAGACACTGTGTGTCCAAGGCGGCTCACGAAGCCTGTCCCGACGTCGAGCCTGACGCGGTGCATCTCGATTTTCTCGACAGCCGGCAGAGCGAAGCCTACCAGCGCGAGCGTCGCAGTGCATCGATCATTACCATATTCAGCCTGCTGGCGGTAACGATAGCTCTTATGGGTGTGTTCGGATTGGTGCTGTTCGAGACGCAGCACCGCTGCCGCGAGATAGCTGTGCGCAAAGTCTACGGTGCAACCACACGCGAGGTGGTCGGGATGTTCAACCGCCGCTATGCGCTGCTCACGCTGTGCTGCTTCGTGGCAGCGGCGCCGGTGTCGTGGTATGTCTCGTCGAGGTGGCTCACCTCGTTCGCCTACCGCATGTCGGGCGTGGGGTGGCTGCTGCTTGTCGCAGCAGTTGCCGTGTCGGCCGTGACTGCGCTGACCGTCACCGTACGCAGCTGGAGCGCCGCCAATGCCGATCCGGCCGAATCGATTAAAACAGAATAGTAAATATTGATTATAAACCATTTAAAAACATTACTGTTATGAGTATGCTTAAAGTTGAGAATCTAAAGAAGAGCTTCCGCACCGAGGAGGTCGAGACCATCGCGCTGAACGGCGTATCGTTCGAGGTCAACGAGGGTGAATTTGTCGCCGTCATGGGTCCTTCGGGTTGCGGCAAATCTACGCTGTTGAATATTCTGGGCCTGCTTGACAACCCCACATCCGGCACCTACACGCTGCTTGGCAGGGAAGTCAGCGGACTGAAGGAGAAGGACCGCACGCTGTTCCGCAAGGGCAATATCGGTTTTGTGTTCCAGTCGTTCAACCTCATCGACGAGCTGAACGTATTCGAGAATGTCGAGCTGCCGTTGATCTATATGCGCGTGCCGGCGGCCAAGCGCAAGCAGATGGTGAGCGACATTCTCAAGCGTATGAACATCTCGCACCGTGCCGGCCACTTCCCGCAGCAGCTCTCCGGAGGACAGCAGCAGCGTGTTGCCATAGCCCGTGCCGTGGTTTCGAATCCCAAGCTGATTTTGGCCGACGAGCCTACCGGTAACCTCGACTCGAAGAACGGCCGCGAGGTTATGGAGATGCTCTCGGAACTGAACCGCGAGGGTACCACCGTCATTATGGTGACGCACTCGCAGCACGACTCGACCTACGCCCACCGCGTACTTCACCTGTTCGACGGCGAGCTGGTGAAGGATCTTGCCAACGTCATGTAGCCCCGCCGAGGCATTCGAACTCGGGCGCGGCGGAGATCGAAAGCTGAAATTGTTGGACGGCAAGCCGGATCGATTGTTACGATCCGGCTTGTTTTTGGCTTCGAGTGGTATTTTTCGTTAAAAAGCACTATCTTTGACAATCTATACACAACGCAGAAGACTATTATGGAACAGAAAGTGAAGCAATTCGACATACGGCAGTTAGTGCATCTTGCCGGTTCGGGAGACCGTGACGACGATTTTATCGTATTTAACGAATGGACGATCAGCAAGGATGATATGTTAAGCGGTCCTTTCCGCAGAAGTGTAATGACAATCGCCCTGTGTACCGCAGGCCGCATTGTCGGGCATTTGAACTTTAAGCGATTCAATATCGAGAGCGACACTCTGGCCGTGGGATTCCCGAACAGTGTCGTGCAACTCGACTGCGGTGAAGGGTCGTCGCTGCGCGGCATATTGGTCTCCGAGGAGTTTATGCGCGGCATCCACATCAATCTGAAGGAGATGCTGCCGTTGTATATGGAGGTGGTGCGCAATCCTATGCTCAAGCTCAGCGACGAGGATCGCTGCGAGATCGGGCACTACTTCGACCTGCTCGAAACGATATGTCACAAAGTCGATCAACCCCACAGGCTCGAAGTGGTCCGCGGAATCGTCACGGCTCTGCTGTATCGCGTTGGCGACATCTATTGTATGTCGCGCAGCATGGACGGTGGCGACCAGTCGGTGCGCAGCCGCCGCGAGGAGTATTTCGTCAAGTTCATTTCGCTGCTCTCCGAAAACTTCAAGTCGCAGCGCACGGTCGGATTCTACGCCTCGAAACTATGCGTAACGCCCAAATACTTGTCGCTGCTGATAAAGGAGGTAAGCGGCAAATCCGCCGCCGACTGGATTGACAGCTATGTTATCCTCGAAGCCAAAACCCTGCTGCGATTCTCGACAATGAGCATTCAGGAGGTGGCTTATGCCTTGAATTTCTCTTCGCAGTCGTTTTTCGGAAAGTATTTCAAGCACCAGACCGGTATGTCGCCGAGCCAATACAAAGTCTCCAGCGTCGAGAAGTAGCGGCTGACACTTTTATGGCGATATTCTGCAGCTGATTGTCGATGCAAGGCTGCGGCTCGCGCGGCTCAAAGAGCCGCAATTATGTCGCTGTAAACAGTCGCTGCAAATGTTCGTCCCGACTATTCGCGGCCGCTCACTCTCCGGAAAAGATCTCTGCCGCAGCGGGCGAAAGTTCCGCGCGGCAAAAAAATATCGGACAAACGGCCGTCGAAGTATCGCAAAGACGGGGAAAAATCGTAACTTTGTTCCTCGTTAATAATTGAAGAAAAGCGATTGTGGCAAACGAAAAGAAATATGTCGAGACGCCGTTGATGAAGCAATACTATTCGGTCAAGGCTGTACACCCCGATGCGATACTGCTGTTCCGTGTGGGCGATTTCTATGAAACGTTCGGTGACGATGCTATCAAGGCGAGTTCGATACTCGGCATTACGCTGACGCGGCGAGCCAACGGTTCGGCGTCGTACGTTGAGCTTGCGGGTTTTCCGTATCATGCGGTTGATACCTACCTGCCCAAGTTGGTGCGGGCGGGTGAGCGCGTGGCGATCTGCGAGCAGCTCGAGGATCCGAAGACGGTCAAGGGTATCGTCAAGCGGGGCATCATCGAGCTTGTTACCCCGGGTGTAATTCTCGGCGACAATATAGTAGCCAATAAGGAAAACACCTATCTCGCTGCTGTATATTTTGGCAAGCAGCGTACGGGTGTGGCATTTCTCGACATTTCTACCGGCGAGTTCTACGCCGCTGAGGGCGATGACAGCTATGCTGACAAGCTGCTGGCCAATCTGTCTCCCAAGGAGATCATATACCAGCGCGGATATGATGACCTTTTCCGTTCGGCATTCGGCACGCGCTATTATACCTATCGTCTCGACGATTGGGTATTTTCCGAGGAGGTTAACCGCGGCAAACTGTGCCAGCAGTTCGGCACCTCGTCACTCAAGGGCTTCGGCATCGAGGATATGCACAGCGGCATCTCGGCCGCCGGCGCCATACTGCACTATCTTGAGATCACCGAACACCGCGACATAAAGCATATAGCGTCGATATCGCGCATCGATCGCGACGAATCGGTATGGATCGACAAGTTCACGATTCGCAATCTCGAACTCTTTTCATCCAATTCGCAGCGTGTCCGCAGCGGCTTTGCCGATGTCATCGACCGCACGCTGTCGCCTATGGGCGGGCGTATGCTCAAGCGCTGGATCGCTATGCCGCTGCTGGATCTCGACCGCATCGCCGCCCGTTTGGATATAGTCGAACACTTCGTCGGCAATGCCGAGTCGGCCGAGACTATGCGCGAGCAGGTGTCGCTGGTGGGCGATCTGGAGCGCATTTCATCGCGCATTGCCGCTCAGCGCGCCCTGCCGCGCGAGTTGGTGCAGCTCAAGAATGCCCTTGCTGCCATCGCCGTGCTGCGCGAGAATCTGCAGCATAGCGGCAACGCCCGATTGGAGCAGTTGGCCGAGCGCATCGACCCGTTGGAGGAGGTGCGCGAGAAGATAGCCTCGCATATTTATCCCGATCCGCAGAACAACCAGATCAACAAGGGCGGCGTTATCGCCGACGGTGTGGATATCGAACTGGATGATCTGCGCCGCATAGCCCTGCACGGCAAGGATGTGCTGGCGTCGATACAGCAGCGCGAGAGCGAAGCTACGGGCATCCCGTCGCTCAAGATCAGCTACAACAACGTTTTCGGCTATTATATCGAGGTGCGCAACGCCCATAAGGAAAAGGTGCCCGCCAGCTGGATACGCAAGCAGACACTCACCTCGGCCGAGCGCTATATAACCGAGGAACTGAAGGAGTACGAGGAGAAGATCCTCGGCGCCGAGGAGAAGATAATCGCTATCGAGCAGCGCATCTATGCCGAGTTGATCGACTACCTCGACGGCTGGCTGACGCAGATGCAGCACGATGCAGCGGTGGTCGCGCAGCTCGACTGCCTGCTGTCATTCGCCCGCATCGCCGTCGAACGGCACTATTGCCGGCCTGTGCTCGACAGCGGCCGGCGCATCGAGATCGAGGCCGGACGCCACCCTGTCATTGAGACGCTGATGCCGGTGGGCGAGGAGTATATCCCCAACGATATCGTGTTAGACTCCGCCGAGCAGCAGATAGTGATGATCACCGGACCCAATATGTCGGGCAAGTCGGCGCTGCTGCGGCAAACGGCACTCATCGTGCTTATGGCGCAAATGGGATCGTTCGTGCCGGCCAAGTCGGCGCATATCGGCGTGGTGGACAAGATCTTCACCCGCGTGGGGGCGTCGGACAACATCTCGCAGGGCGAATCGACCTTTATGGTCGAGATGCTGGAGTCGGCCAGCATTCTAAACAACATTTCCGACCGCAGTTTGGTGCTGCTGGACGAGATAGGCCGCGGTACAAGCACCTACGACGGCATATCGATCGCGTGGGCTATGGTGGAGTATCTGCACAACAACCCTTCGGCGCATCCCCGAACCCTCTTTGCGACGCACTACCACGAGTTGAACGAAATGGAGAAGATGTGCCCCCGCGTGAAGAACTACCACGTGTCAGTCAAGGAGGTTGACCGCAATATAGTCTTTCTGCGCAAACTCGAGCGCGGCGGCACGGAGCACTCGTTCGGCATACACGTAGCCAAGATGGCCGGTATGCCCCGTTCGGTCGTGGAGCGTGCCGACGAGATCCTGCGCAATTTGGTGACCGTTTACGGCAATAACGAGATTGTCCCCAGCAGCAGTCCCGCACGGCGCTGCAAGGCCAAGGCTCAGACGCGCGAGACGAGCGGGGCGGGCAATATTCAGCTGAGTATGTTTCAGTTGGACGATCCCGTGCTGGAGCAGATACGTGATCAGATAAAGGGTATCGACATCGATTCGCTCACGCCGCTCGAGGCGCTCAACAAGCTCAGCGAGATAAAAAAACTTACCGGATTGTAGAATTTGAACCGCAAACGGCATACTTTTGTTAAAAATAACCGTATGAACCGCCGCCTCAAGGATATAGTGATCGAATTGTCGATAGCCGCCAACCGCAACGTCGGACTTGGCGAATTTACCTATAACTTCGCCCGTATTCTGGCTTCGCGCGCCAGCCAGCTGCGCGAGGAGTACGGACTCAGATTTTGGTTCATCGTCCCGCGGCAGCTGGTAGGGGAGTTCGGCGGCGACGTGCGTTATATCGTCTATCGCAAACATCTGTCGCGCCGTCTGCTGCCGTTCTATCCGCGCCGGTTTTCGCTGCTCCACCTACTGCACCAGTATGCGCCCGTAAAGCGTATGATCGGTGCCGACCGTCAGCTGCTTACCGTGCACGATATCAACTTTATGTACGAGAAGTCGGGCGCTTCGCTCGAACGTCATATCGGCCGCTTCGCACGCCGGTTAAAACGAGCCGATTACCTCGGCTTCATCTCGCACTTCTCGCAGCACGATACCGAGACGCATTTCTCCTCGGAGCATCCGTGGCGCGTGATATACAACGGTGTGAGCGACCTGCGGCCGATAGCCAACCCCGAATCGATCGCCGGCCTGAATGTTGGCGAGGGTTTCCTGCTGCACGTTTCGAGTGCGCAGCCCAAGAAAAACGTCCATCTGCTGGTGGAGATGATGCGCAGTCTGCCTGAGGTGAGGCTCGTATTGGTTGGCAACTGGCGCTCGGAGTACGGACGCAAGGTCAGGGCAGCCGCAGAGGCGCTCGACAACGTGCAGGTGCTCGACCACGTCAGCGAGGTGCAGAAGGCATCGCTCTATGCCGCCTGCCGCGCGTTCCTCTTTCCGTCGCTGTGCGAGGGGTTCGGCCTGCCGCCTGTCGAGGCTATGTATTTCGGCAAGCCCGTTTTCCTCTCGACTCTCACAAGCCTGCCCGAGGTGGGCGGCGAGGATGCCTTTTATTGGGGCGACTTGGAGCCTGCAGCTATGGCCGAGAC
>CAYYUW010000008.1:0-8723 GCA_964474985.1 uncultured Alistipes sp.
CCCCCGGGAACCGGCAAGACGCTGCTGGCCAAAGCTGTCGCCGGCGAAGCCAACGTGCCGTTCCTGTCGATTAGCGGTTCGGACTTCGTGGAGATGTTCGTGGGTGTGGGTGCTTCGCGCGTGCGCGACCTGTTCCAGCAGGCCAAGGAGAAGTCTCCCTGCATCGTCTTCATCGACGAGATCGACGCCATAGGCCGTGCCCGCGGCAAGAATGCCGGATTCTCCGGCAACGACGAGCGGGAGAATACGCTGAACCAGCTGCTTACCGAGATGGACGGCTTTGCCACCAACTCGGGCGTCATAGTATTGGCGGCGACGAACCGTGCCGATATCCTCGACAAGGCGTTAATGCGAGCCGGCCGTTTCGACCGTCAGATAGATGTCGACCTGCCCGATGTTAAGGAGCGTGAGTCCATTTTCGGCGTGCATACGCGCAAGCTGCGCTGCGCACCCGATATCGACCGAGGCTTTTTGGCCAAGCAGACCGCAGGCTTCTCGGGTGCCGACATAGCCAATGTCTGCAACGAGGCGGCGCTTATTGCAGCCCGTTTCAACAAGAAATTGATTACCAGAGAGGATTTCCTCGCTGCCATAGACCGTATCGTGGGCGGACTCGAGAAGAAACATACCGTTATGACTGCCGAGGAGAAGTATGCCACGGCGATTCACGAGGCCGGTCACGCCGCCGTTATGTGGCTCTCGGAGGAGTGCAATCCGGTTGTCAAGGTGACTGTCATACCCCGTGGCAAGAGCCTCGGTGCGACGTGGTATCTGCCTGAGGAGCGCGTGCATACGACCAAGGGAGACCTGTTGCAGCAGATGGCCGGCTTGGTGGCCGGACGCATCTCTGAGCAGATCAACCTCGGTACGATCGGCACCGGCGCCCTGAACGATCTGGAACGCGCCAGCAAGCTGGCCTATTCTATGGTTACGTACTACGGAATGAGCGAGCGGGTAGGCTCCGTAAGTTTCTACGACTCGACGGGGCAGCGCGATGCCTTTACCAAGCCGTTCAGCGAGCAGACCGCCCGCGACATCGACGAGGAGGTGCGCAAGCTTATGGACACCGCGACCGATACTGCACGCGAAATTATCGAACGCAATTTGGACAAGGTGAAACGGCTCGCCGATCTGTTGGTGGAGAAGGAGACCGTCTTCGCCGAGGACCTCGAAGCGATTTTCGGCCCCTCGGCGCACGAGCTTCGCAAGAAGGAGCGCGAGAGGGCGGCGCAGGAGCCTGTCGCGACTGACTCCGACAGCCCCGCGGAATGATACTTTGCCGATATCTCAAACCTGATACGATGATGAATCCTAAAATTAAAGATATTGCGGTGCGTACACTCTCGGGTGTGGTCCTGCTGGCGGTTATGCTGGGGGCCATCATCGGGTCGAGGTGGAGTTATACGGTTTTGCTGCTGGCGATAACCGCCGGTGTCACGTGGGAGCATCTGCGCCTTTCGGAGGCGTGCGGCGCCCGTCCGCAGAAGGCGCCGGCGATGATCATATCGCTGCTCGTGCCGTTGTTGGGCATATCCGCCTGCACGGTCGAGGCTGTCGGAGTGGCGGCTGTGGCGGCGGTGTTTATGGTGCCGGTATTCGAGCTGTTCCGCAATCGCGAGAACCCTATGCAGAATGTAGGTGCGACGCTGCTGCCGGCGCTGCAGGTAGGTCTGCCGATGCTGCTGCTGGGCAAGCTGCCCGACTGCTACGGCGAGCCGGACAAGTGGATAGTGGTGGCCTACTTCGCAATCGTTTGGGCGAACGACATCTTCGCGTTTTTGGTCGGCATATCTTTCGGCCGGCACCGCCTGTGCGAACGCATCTCTCCCAAAAAATCGTGGGAGGGCTTCTTCGGCGGTGTTGCGGCTGCCATTTGCGTCGGAGCATTGTCGGGCTGCCTTCTGGAGAGGAATATAGCCGTTTGGGCCGGTTTAGGTCTCGTCGCCGCACTGTCGGGTGTTGCCGGCGACCTTATCGAATCGATGTTCAAGCGTGCGGCCGGCGTCAAGGACAGCGGCGCGATTATGCCCGGCCATGGCGGCTGGTTCGACCGTTTCGATGCCGTGCTGATGTCTGCCCCGTTCGTATTTATATATATGTATTTGATTGTGTAAAATATAGATGACGATGTCGATGCGACGAATCGATATAAATATACCCGAACTATGAAGATCAATAAAGAAGGTACAACGATAATACTGGTCAGCGGAGCTGTTATCTCTGTGGTTTATGCGCTGCTGCACTGGCTGTTGCTTAGAGACGTGGTGCCGTCGTGGCTGTCGGTGACCATAGTCGTGGCCCTGCTGATTATGTGGGGATTCATAATCGCGTTTTTCCGTGAGCCGTCACGTCCGCCTCAGTCGGATCCCGATATGGTCTATTCGCCGTGCGACGGTACGGTGGTGGTGTGCGAGCCGGTCGAGGAGAACGAATGCCTCGGTTGCCAGTGTCTTCAGATATCGGTCTTTATGTCGATCACCAACGTGCATATCAACTGGTATCCCGTCGGCGGACGCGTGGAGTACTTCAAGTACCACCCGGGTCGCTTCTTGGTGGCTTGGCATCCCAAATCCTCGGAGGACAACGAGCGTACGACCACGGTGATCGATACCGGCCGCTGTCGCGTGCTGTTCCGTCAGATAGCGGGACTGGTCGCGCGCCGCATCGTCTCGTATGCCAACGTGGGCGAGCAGGCCGTACAGAATGACAAGTGCGGGTTCATAAAATTCGGATCGCGTGTGGATGTACTGCTGCCGCTCGACACCGAGGTCCTCGTGAGAATCGGCGACAAAGTGACTGGCTCGCAGACGCCTTTGGCACGATTGAAGCAGTCTTAACCAAAACAAACGAAAATATGCCGAAATTGATGCCCATATCGCTGCGTTATCTGTTAGGATTCTTGGCCACTGCAGTGGCTGTGTTCCTTATATGGTACTTCAGCGATGTGGTGATATACATACTCATCTCTGCCGTGCTGGGTATTGTCGGGCGCCCCTTGGTCAACCGCCTGTCGCAGCTGCGCATCCGCGGCCGCAATGTGCCGCGCTGGGCTGCCGCGTTGGTCACGCTGGTGGTTATGTGGGTGATCTTCGCCGCATTCTTTATGATATTCATACCGCTGGTGCTGAACAAGATCGGACAGTTCGCCCATTTGGATATGGTGCAGGTGGTCAGTTCGATCAACCGCCCGATCATAGCCCTTCAGGAGCAGATCGACGAGATGTTCTCGATACCGATGGAGGAGTTCTCGCTGACCGACGCCATAGCTGCCTCGATCAAGGAGTGGCTCAATGTCGATGCGGTGAACAGCCTGCTCGGCTCCGTGGTGGATATGGCTTCGAGCTTCTTCATCGCGCTGTTTTCGATAACGTTCATAACCTATTTCTTCCTGAAAGAGGACGGCTTGTTCTATGCTATGGTCACGGCAGTGTTCCCGAGCCGCTACGAGGAGAATATAAGGCGTGCCCTCGATTCGGTTACGGTGCTGCTGGTAAGGTATTTCACCGGCATACTGTTCGAGTCGTTCATCGTTATGGTGGTGGTGTCGCTGCTGCTGCTTATCTTCGGCGCCAGTGCCGAAAACGCTTTCTTCACCGGTCTTATGGTCGGCGTGCTGAACGTGATACCGTACATCGGACCGCTGATTGGTATGGCTATCGGTATGTTTGTCGGATTAGTAAGCCCGATCGAGGGTATGACTGTGATGCACACGATGTTAGTCATTGCCGGTTCGGTGCTGACGGCTCAAGGCATCGACAACTTCGTTCTCCAGCCGGTGCTCTATTCGAACCGTGTCAAGGCCCACCCGCTGGAGATATTTCTGGTGATTCTCATAGCGGGCAATCTGGCCGGAGTGGTAGGTATGCTGCTTGCCATACCGTCCTATACGGTGATACGCGTATTCGCCAAGGAGTTTTTCAACAACTTCCGCATCGTGCGCAAACTCACCGAGAACTTAACTGAAACCGAATGATGAAGTTTGCGGGAAAGGTTATAGAAGGGAACAAATTCGGCCGCCGTATGGGGTATCCGACGGCGAACATACGACTCGAGGATTACGACGAAGCCGACAACGGCGTATATGCTGCACGGGTGCGGCTCGACGACGGCCGGACGTTCGGCGCTATGGTGAACATAGGCCGGCGGCCTACGGTGTCCGAAAAGGGCGAGTTGTGGCTCGAGGCCAATATATTCGACTTCGCAGAGAATATTTACGGACGCACGATCGAGGTCGAACTGGTCGAGCTGATCCGGCGCGAATGCCGTTTCGGGAGTGTCGAGGCGCTTTGCCGGCAGCTGGAAAAGGATAAGATGCAAACATTGGAAATATTGAAAAAATAAAAACCTGAACTATGTTTTTGAATACTGAATTACCCTACAAGGTGGCCGATATCGAGCTGGCCGAGTGGGGTCGCAAGGAGATCGAGGTTTCGGAGCACGAGATGCCCGGACTGATGGCGCTTCGCCGCAAATACGGCAAGCAGAAGCCTCTTAAGGGTGCACGCATTATGGGTTCGCTGCATATGACCATTCAGACGGCGGTGCTTATCGAAACGCTCGTGGAACTTGGTGCCCAAGTGCGCTGGTGCTCCTGCAACATCTTCTCGACGCAGGATCACGCCGCTGCGGCTATGGCCAAGGCCGGTATTCCCGTGTTCGCTTGGAAGGGCGAGACACTGCCCGAATATTGGTGGTGTACGGCTATGGCTATGACGTTCCCTGACGGCAAGGGTCCCAACCTTATCGTCGACGACGGCGGCGACGCCACACTGCTTATTCATCAAGGTTATGCAGCCGAGAATGACCCCACGACCCTCGACCGCGAGCCGTCGAGCTACGAGGAGAGCGTCATCATCTCGACGCTTTGCACGCTTTTGGGCGAGGACGGCAACAAGTGGCATCGCACGGTGGCCGAGTGGAAAGGCGTCTCGGAGGAGACCACCACGGGCGTACACCGTCTGTACCAGATGCAGGAGCGCGGTGAGCTGCTCGTGCCGGCTATCAACGTGAACGATTCGGTTACCAAATCGAAGTTCGACAATCTGTACGGCTGCCGCGAGTCGCTGGCCGACGGCATCAAGCGCGCTACCGATGTGATGATCGCCGGCAAGGTGGTGGTTGTCTGCGGCTACGGCGATGTAGGCAAGGGCTGCGCACGTTCGATGCGTTCGTACGGTGCCCGTGTGATCGTTACCGAGATCGATCCTATTTGCGCGCTTCAGGCGGCTATGGAGGGTTTCGAGGTGATGCGCGTCGAGGATGCCCTGCCCGAAGGCAACATCTATGTCACCACGACAGGCAACTGCGACATCATCACGCTGGAACATATGGAGGCTATGCGCGATCAGGCTATCGTCTGCAACATCGGCCACTTCGACAATGAGATACAGATGGCGCGCCTGATCGATTCGCCTGCAGTGAAGACCAATATCAAGCCGCAGGTGGACAAATTCACCTTCCCCGACGGCCATTCGATCTTCATCTTGGCAGAGGGCCGTTTGGTGAATCTTGGCTGCGCGACGGGACACGCCTCGTTCGTGATGAGCAACTCGTTCTCCAACCAGACCCTTGCGCAGATGAAGCTGTGGGCCGAGCGCGAGAATCCGGTCGCCGGCGTAACGCGTCTGCCCAAGCATCTCGACGAGGAGGTGGCAAGACTGCATTTGGACAATATCGGCGTCCGCCTTACGACCCTGACACAGAAGCAGGCCGATTATATCGGCGTCAAGGTCGAAGGTCCGTACAAGGCCGAGTATTACCGTTACTAAATTCGGGAAACACCTTAAAACTTCGAATATATGATGAAACGGATTATGATGCTGGTCGTTGCACTTGCGGCCGCAGCATCGCTTTCGGCGCGCGAACCCGTCACCCGCACTCTCGCATCGCCTGACGGACGGCTGCGCATCGACCTGAGCATAGGCGATCGGGTGGAGTGGAGCGTCCGGCACGACGGGACGGAGGTCATTGCTCCCTCGCAGATCGCGATGAAGGTCGCGGCAGGCAAGAAGAACAGTACGTGGGGCGTCGGCTCGCGGTTCAGCCGCAGTACAGGCGGCTCGGTTTGCGGCGTGATACCCTCGCCGCTGTACAAGAAGGCAGAAGTCGCGGACAACTACAACTGGCTGACGGTCACCTTCGCCGATGGCTTCGCAATAGATTTCAGAGCCTATGACGACGGTGCCGCATATCGTTTCCGTTCGCTTCGCAAGGGGGCGCTGAAGGTGTTCGGCGAGACGGCTTCGTTCCGCTTCTCGGCCGATCGCAAGGCCTACTGCCCGTACGTGAAGCCGTCGGGCGATGCCGATGATCTGAGCTATGACAATCAGTTCTTCAACTCGTTCGAGAACCAGTATACCGTGACTCCGCTGTCGGGCGTCGACTCGAAGCGGTTGATGTTCCTGCCGGTGCTGGTCGAGCTTGACGGCGGCCGCAAGTTGTGCATTACCGAGAGCGATCTGGAGGACTACCCGGGTATGTATTTGGCCAATCCGTCGGGTGCAAACTCCCTCGAGGGCGTGTTCGCTCCCTGTCCCGAGGCGAGCCGAACAGGCGGTCACAACAATTTGCAACAGATCGTCACCTCGCGTCACGATTATTTGGCTGCCACCTCGGGGCTGCGTTCGTTCCCGTGGCGCGTGGCGATCGTCTCGAAACAGGATATCGATCTGGCCGACAACGATATGGTCTACCGTTTGGCCAAGCCATGCGCCATTGGTGACACCCGCTGGATCAAGCCCGGCAAGGTCGCTTGGGAGTGGTGGAACCACTGGGGCATTTACGGGGCCGATTTCAAGGCCGGCGTGAATAACGAGACGTACAAGTATTATATCGATTTCGCAGCCCGCAACGATATCGAGTATGTGATTTTGGACGAGGGCTGGAGTGTCAGGGGCGCTTGCGATCTGCGCAAGGTCGTGGACGGGATAGATATTCCCGAATTAGTGGCATACGGTGCCGAGCGCGGCGTAGGCATAATCCTGTGGGCCGGCTACAATGCCCTGAATGCCGATATCGACGGCCTGTGCCGTTACTACTCAGAGATTGGAGTGAAGGGTTTCAAGATCGATTTTATGGATCGCGACGACCAGCAGATCGTGGAGTTTTATCGTAAGGTCGCCGAGACTTGCGCCAAATATCATCTGGTGGTGGATATGCACGGAGCATATAAGCCTACGGGGCACCAGCGCACCTACCCGAATGTGCTCAACCACGAGGGTGTAGCCGGTTTGGAGCAGCTCAAGTGGTCGCCGCGCGGCTACGATCAGGTGACTTACGACGTGCAGCTGCCGTTCATCCGTCAGGTCGCCGGTCCGATGGATTATACTCAGGGAGCTATGCGCAATGCTACTCAGTATGGTTATCATCCCAATAATGTGGAGCCTATGAGTCAGGGTACGCGCTGCCGTCAGCTGGCTCTGTACGTGGTGTTCGAGTCGCCGCTCAATATGCTTTGCGATTCGCCTGACAACTACGACCGCGAACCTGAATGCCGTGACTTCATCGCAGCCATTCCCACAGTGTGGGACCGCACGGTTGCACTCGGCGGCAGCGTGGGCGAATGGGTCGCTGTGGCGCGCGCCCGCGGCGGCAAGTGGTATGTGGGCGGCATCACCTCGTGGAGCAGCCGCGAGCAGACTATCGACCTCTCTTTCCTCGGAGCGGGGGAGTGGCGTGTGGAGCTGTTCACCGATACGCCCAACTCGGAGACTATCGCCCGTTCGTATGCGCACCAAGTATTAACCCTCGGTGAAAACGAACGGTCGCTTACGGTCCGTATGGCTTCGGGCGGCGGTTTCGCTGCCGTCATCGAGCGTGTGAAGGATTGATAACCGGCATTGCACGGGCCCCGGTAGAAAGAGGAATGTCCCCCTCCACATACTTTCTGCTTCCCGCTCCGGTATGAAACAGTTACGGGAGCGGGAAGCAGTTTAGCGTTATGAACAACGCCTGCTATCCCAATAAGCAAAGAACAAAGTTTACTTCCCACTTACATTGCTGTTTGATCGTAACTTTGTTTTGGCGAAATTTGTATCTGCAATAACCTCGAAAAAAGAGGTGCAAGGCTGTTGCATTTCCGACGATTATTTCCTACTTTTGTGGGAGACATATTGAATTACGGAAGTGTAACTTTATTCTCGTGCGACGAACGTAGGAAGTTGGCAATAATGATTTTCTAATTGGCTTAATACTAATCAAATATAAATTAATTCCCTGTTGTCAAGGAACAACACAGAAACAAAAGTGACATTTTATTCAGATTGTCGCTTTTTTGTTTTCAGATGGTTTCAGCGGTTGCATATGTTGTCACGACAACGGCCTGTTCGACCATTTTTAAGGCAGTATTTTTCACTTCTACGAAAACATTAAATCTTGCAACCAAAAGAAAAAAATAGAATTCCTATCGGCTGGTATCTGCCATCATACCTCTGCAAACCTATCCATTTACGCAGGTATAGATACCTGCATAAATATAGTTTAGTTTATGTTAGTATATATATAGACTAAATATGTAAACTAAACTGAATTTTGGACTGCTTTCACAGAGTACAGCTGACCGCTTAAAGAGAAAAAATGCCGACCCGTATATTTTTCTTTTAGTTGCAAAACTCTTTCTGTTTGGAGCGGTTTTAAGTTGTCTATCCGACCAGACAATGCACTTGCTCCATTTTCGACTTCTCACAGGCAATATAAGACAATCGGTATCGGTGCAGTTGTGTGCT
>CAYYUW010000009.1:0-5735 GCA_964474985.1 uncultured Alistipes sp.
GGCAAGGACTCGCTGTCGATGACCCAAAAGTACCGCGACGGCAAGGCCGTATATGCCCCGGGCACCGTTATAATCACTTCGGCCGCCGAAGTAAGCGACGTGAAACACTGCGTACGCGCAGCGCTGCGTCAGCAGAAAAGCCGTATCGTATATGTGGATATGAGCCGCAGCGCATTCGAACTTGGCGGCAGCGCATTCGCCCAGACCGTGGGCAAGGTCGGCGATCGCACGCCCGACATAGCCTCGGCTGAGTACTTCGCTGAGGCGTTCGCTGCCGTGCAGAAGCTTGTCGGCGAGGGCCGCGTACTGGCCGGCCACGATGTCTCGGGCGGCGGCCTTATAACCGCCCTGCTCGAAATGACATTCACCGACAACCGCACCGGTATGACGGTCGATCTTGACACCTTGGGCGAAAAGGATCTCATCCGTCTGCTGTTCAGTGAGAAACCGGCCATACTGCTTCAGGTTGCAGAACCCGTCGCCGACGAGCTGCGCCGTGCAGGCGTGGACGCATACGATTTGGGCGAGGTCAATCTCGACCGCCGGTTCGTCGTCCGCGCATGCGGCGTGGAGTTCGAGTTGCTGCAGGATCATCTGCGCGATCTGTGGTTCAAGACTTCCTACCTGCTCGACTGCCGGCAGAGCGGTGAGAAGAAAGCCGCAGAACGCTATACCAACTATCGCCAGCAGCCGCTGCGGTTCCGTTTCCCCGAAGGATTCGAGGGTACATACTCCTCGCTCGGCATCGATCCCAAACGCCGCGAACGCAGCGGCATCCGCGCGGCGATCATCCGCGAAAAGGGCACCAATGGCGACCGCGAAATGGCCTACTCGCTCTACTTGGCCGGCTTCGACGTCAAGGATGTCACTATGACCGACCTTGTCAGCGGCCGTGAGACCCTCGAGGATGTCAATATGATAGTCTTCTGCGGAGGCTTCTCCAACTCCGACGTTCTCGGTTCGGCAAAGGGCTGGGCTGGCGCCTTCCTCTACAACGAGAAGGCGAAGCGCGCATTAGACGCATTCTACGCCCGCGAGGATACGCTCTCGCTCGGAGTTTGCAACGGATGCCAGTTGATGATGGAGTTAGGTCTCGTTATGCCCGAGGACAAGCAGAAGCCCCGTATGCTGCACAACGACAGCCACAAGTTCGAATCGGCATTCATCGGTGTCGATGTCGAGCCGACCAATGCCGTTATGCTGCGCTCGCTCGCAGGCTCGAAGCTCGGCATTTGGGTGGCTCACGGCGAGGGCAAGTTCTCGCTTCCGATGCCAGAAAGCCACTACAACATCGCACTCCGCTACAGCTACGCCGAATATCCGGCCAACCCCAACGGCAGCGACTACGCCGTCGCCGGCATAGCCTCGGCCGACGGCCGCCACTTGGCGATGATGCCCCACTTGGAGCGTGCCATAAAGCCGTGGAACTGGGCCTATTACCCCGAAGATCGCAACGATGAGGCGACGCCGTGGATCACGGCATTCATCGACGCCCGCCGCTGGATAGAGGAGCGAACAAAATGAGCGCTAAGGGAGACAACCGCCCCATAGGGGTTTACGATTCGGGATTGGGCGGTCTGAGCGTATGGCGCGAGCTGTATGCAGGGCTGCCCGAGGAGTCGCTCATATATCTTGGCGACGGAGCCAACTGCCCCTACGGCGGACGGCCAGCCGAAGAGATTCGCCGCTTCGCCGACGAGTCCGTGGGCAGCCTTATCGCCGACGGAGCCAAGTTGGTCGTGGTAGCGTGCAACACCGCTACGGCGGCTGCAATCGACTTCCTGAGAGCAAAATACGCGACAACGCCCATCGTCGGCATGGAGCCTGCAGTAAAGCCGGCAGCCGAAGCGACCCGCAGCGGCGTCGTGGGCGTATTGGCTACTGCCGCCTCGCTCGACGGGCAGCTTTTCCACAACACATCGTCGCGTTACGCCGACCGCGTGCGGATAGTGACTGCCGTGGGCGAAGGGTTTGTCGAGATCGTCGAGAGCAACCGCGAGCACACCCCCGAAGCCGAAGCGATCGTAAGGCGTGCGGTAGAGCCGATGATCGAGGCAGGCGTCGACCAGATCGTACTGGGCTGCACGCACTACCCTTTCTTAAGCGAGGTAATCGAGAAGATCATAGGCGACCGCCGCATTACCGTAATAGATCCGGCGCCTGCCGTGGCGCGGCGCGTAAAGCAGCTGCTCGACCTGCACTCACTGCGAGCCGCCGAAGGCAACCGGCCGCAATACTCGTTCCGCAGCTTTGCTGCGGATGAATACTGTCAGCGACTGAAAAACAAGGCTTTTGATTGCGTAAAAAGATAAAATCCAAACGAGAAAGCCGCGAATCCGATTTTTTGTTGTATCTTCGTGGGACAATATTGTAACAACTATGCCCTCGATAAAAAATAGCAACAAAAAATCGCCAGCCGCCGAACGCAGCGGCAGGCAAAATCTGCGTTGGACCGTCGGGCTGATAATGCTCTTTTTCGGCATATATCTGCTCTTTTCGATCCTCTGTTACTACATCGACTGGAAAACCGACTGCAGCAGTTTGGTTGATTACGCCCGCTTCAAAGGCGACAAGGAGCGGCTGGCGCTGATCGAGTTCGACAACCCGTGCGGACGCAACGGCGCACGGCTGGCCGATCTGCTCATAGGCAGTTCGTTCGGTCTGTTCGGAATAATCATCCCGATACTGCTTATAATACTGTCGCTGCGCGTAACGCGGCTCAAGGTGCTGCATCTGAACCGCTTGATGAGCATCGGCATATTGGTGTTGATATTCGGCACCCTCACCCTCGGCTTCATCTTCAAGAATAACTGGAGTATCTTCGGCAGCGGTCTTGGCGGCCGCTGGGGCATCGCAGGCGCCGAGGCGATAGTGTCGTCGATCGGTGGCTTCGGAGCCGCACTTGTAATTCTGGCCGGCTGGATACTCACCGGCGTATATATCAACCGCAGCTTTATCCGCACGGTGAACCACGCGGGCGAGGCCATAGCCGACGGCGTGATAAAGGTCGGCAAGGCCGTAATCGATCCGATGGTGAAGACGGGCGAAAAACAGCCGGCACCGGCCGAAGATGAAACGGAGGAAATATCTGAGCCTAAGCCCGAAGCAGAGAGAAAGGGCGAGCCGGTGGTTGATAAGCCCGTACCGGCCGAGGATGAGTTGGCAGTCGTATCGGTGGTCGACGACAATCCGTTTGTCGAAGCTCCAGCAGAGGAGCCGGAAGAGGAACCTGCACCGGCCGAAGAGTCTGAGGATGACGATGACATTATCATATACAACCCGACAGAGGAGCCTGCTTCGGATGAAGATCCGGCCGAGACGGATGTCAAAGTCGGAGAGAACGTGACTGAGATAGACGACGGACTCAGGATAGTGGTGCTCGACCACAAGGACAAGGAACTGAGCGAGGAGGAGATCGATGCCAGCGAGTACGACCCGATGAAGGATCTGCCCAAGTACCAGCGCCCGCCGATTTCGCTTTTGGAGGACCACTCGATGGATGTCGAGGTTTCGGACGAGGAGATTTTCGAGAACAAGGAGCGGATCAAGAGCACACTGCAGAACTTCGGCATTGCCATATCGAAGATCAAAGCTACGGTAGGTCCTACGGTCACGCTCTACGAGATCATCCCGGCCCCGGGTATCAAGATTGCGAAGATCAAAAGCCTTGAGAACGATATTGCGATGAACCTCAAGGCATTGGGCATCCGCATCATAGCGCCCATACCCGGCAAGGGCACCGTCGGCATCGAGGTTCCGAACAAGGATCGCGACGTAGTGTCGATGCTCTCGGCCATAAAGTCGGCACGATTCCAGCAGAGCCAGTACGAGCTGCCCGTGGTGCTCGGCCGCACGATTCAGAATGAAAACTTCGTTATCGACCTCGCCAAGATGCCCCACCTGTTGGTGGCCGGCGCTACCGGTCAGGGTAAGTCGGTCGGACTGAACGCCATAATAACGTCGCTGCTGTACAAGAAACACCCCGCAGAACTGAAGTTCGTTATGGTCGACCCCAAGCGTGTCGAACTGTCGCTCTACGCTCCGCTCGAACATCACTTCCTCGCCAAGATGGAGAGCGAAGACGAAGCCATACTCACCGACACGCAAAAAGTCATATACACGCTCAACTCGTTGGTAATCGAGATGGAGAACCGTTACGAGCTGCTCCGCAAGGCATCGGTGAAGAAGATATCCGAATACAACGACAAGTTCCGCAGCCGCCGGCTGAATCCGCAGAAGGGCCACCGCTTTATGCCCTACATCGTGGTGGTAATCGACGAGTTCGCCGACCTGATAATGACCGCCGGCCGCGAGATCGAGACCCCGATCTCCCGCTTGGCTCAGATGGGCCGCGCGGTAGGTCTGCACCTTATAATCGCCACGCAGCGACCCGAGGTTAAGGTCATAACAGGCCTTATCAAATCGAACTTCCCTGCGCGCATCGCATTCCGAGTAATGTCGGCCGTCGACTCGCGCACCATAATAGACCAGACCGGCGCCAACCAGCTTATCGGCCGCGGCGATATGTTGATAAGTCTCAACTCGGAGTTGACGCGCGTGCAGTGCGCATTCGTCGATACGCCCGAAATCGAAAACATTATTTCGTATATCGCGCAGCAGAACGGCTATCCCAGCGCTTACAGCCTGCCCGACTATGTGCCCGAAAGCAGCGAAGCCCCCACAACCTCGAACAGTGGCGAAGCGATGCGTTTCGACCCGCTGTTCTCGGAGATAGCACGCTGGTTCGTACAGAATGGACAGGCCTCCACCTCGTCCATACAGCGCAACTTCGAGGTCGGCTTCAACCGCGCCGGCCGCATCATGAACCAGTTGGAGCGTGCCGGTATCGTCGGACGCCAAGAGGGCAGCAAACCGCGCGACCTGAAGGTGACGGATACCTACGCCCTCGAACGCATATTACAGGATTTGGGACTCAGTTGAACATTATGAAAAGATTTATTCTGTCGGCCGTCGTGTTGTGCGGCCTCCTCTGTCAGCCCATCGCGGCGCAGAACACCGATGAAGCCAGCCGGCTGCTAACACGTCTGTCGGAGAGCATCCGCTCCATGGAGAATTATGAAGTCACATTCACGGTCGAAGCCGACGGCCAAAGCATAAAGGGAAACTACGCCGTCAGCGGCGACAAATACTACCTCGCGGTCGCAGGCTCCGAAGTGTATTGCGACGGCACCACCCGCTACGAGGTCAACCACAGCAACAAAGAGGTGACTGTGGATGCCGTCGACCACGCCTCGCACAACATCCTGACCAACCCCACCCGCGCATTCGACTTCATCGGCGGCGACTTCGTCTGCTCGATCATCTCCACTCGCGACGATTTGGTCACCCTGCAGCTCACGCCGGCCGACAAGCACAAGGCGGCGACCGGCACCATAACCGTCGACGTGGACCGGCAGACGGCTCTGCCCCGTTCGCTCGGATACGATGCCGACGGCACAGTCGTAAAGATCGGCATAACCTCGATAGAGCCGATGCTGGGTATGGTCGATATGTCGATGTTCACCTTCGACAAAAACAACTATCGCGGATACGAGATCATAGACTTCAGATAGACACGGTCCAAAATCAGGCTGCGGCCGTTGCCGGCACTGTTCGCTCGGCCGCATCTTTACGGCCAAAGGCATGGTAATTTTAATGTGTATAACGCTATAGCGACCTTCGGAGCATAAAAGATCGAACGTCATATTATGGCAAGCCGGCCGTTCCACGATTTG
>CAYYUW010000010.1:0-4157 GCA_964474985.1 uncultured Alistipes sp.
TTAATTGCGTATATTTGCAGCGGGAAGAGTTGCTCTGGCATTTGGAAGTAGTCCCGACGGGAATCGAACCCATATCGTATGAACCGGAATCATATATTCTATCCATTGAACTACGGGACCAACGACAGTGCAAAGATGCTAATTTTTTTTGAATTTAGGAAATAAATCTATATATTAAATGGTAGACAAACTAACAAACTGGCAGCGCGTAGAAACGGTCATCAAACAGAGTGGCCTTAGTATCAACGCATTCGCACGCTACATAGGATTGGTACGCGGCGAGAATCTTTATCAGATCAAGAAGGGCAACAACGGTATCAGTCGCGATTTGGCGCAGCGCATTACCGGCAAGTATCCGCAGATCAGCTTCACTTGGCTTATGACCGGACAAGGCTCGATGCTTGCCGACGACAATGGGCAGGGTGGCATACCTTACTATAAATGCTATGCCCCCGAGGATGTTGCTCTGATCGGTATTCGCGAGCCGGACGACTACGTCACAATGCCGATGTACGAAGATTGCAATGCCGTGATCGAACACAACTGGGACAGTTTAGACAACATTCCCAACGGGGCGGTGCTGTTTCTGCATCGTATCGATTACAAGCGTATCCGCGCCAACCGCTATCTTGTCGTGTCCGACAAATTCACTGAGGTGTGTACGGCACGGGTATTGACCAGAACGGGCCAGCTGAAGCTGACCGGTATGGCTATTCCTGAAGGAACGATGCATATCGATCGCGATGCGGTAAGGGCGATATATATGATTCGCGGCCAGCTGGTGCGCACGGCGATACAGGAGCAGTAGTATGTTTTCGGGAATAGTAGAGCGGACCGCTACGGTGGTCGGGATACGTACCGAGCAGTCCAACAAACATTTTACTCTTCGGGCGGACTTTTGCGACGAGTTGTCGATAGATCAAAGCATATCTCACAACGGGGTATGCCTGACTGTCGTGGCTATCGAGGGCGACACCTATACCGTGACCGCGATGCGCGAGACGCTCGAACGTTCGAACTTGGGCGATTTGCACGTGGGCGACGAGGTGAACCTCGAACGCAGTATGCGCCCCGACGCATTGCTCGACGGACATATCGTGCAGGGGCACATCGACCAGACGGCTGTCTGCACGGCTCGCGAGGATGCCGGCGGCAGCTGGTATTTCACTTTCCGCTACGAGCCGCAGGGTGCGGGACTGTGTACGGTCGAGAAGGGATCGGTAGCCGTAAACGGCGTGAGCCTTACGGTGTGCGATTCGAAGCCCGACTCTTTCCGCGTGGCCATAATTCCGTACACCTACGAGCACACCAATTTCCACTCTATTGAGGTGGGTTCGAAAGTCAATCTCGAATTTGACATTATCGGCAAGTATATTGCCCGTCTTATGGAAAACTACATAAAGTAAACTGCTATGTTGATGACGATTAATTGGGATTTCGATCCGGTCTTCTGGCGGATAACCGAGACGTTCGACATTCGTTATTACGGGCTGATGTGGGTGCTTGCGATCGGTATCGGCGCGCTCCTGTTCGACCGCTTCGTCAAACGCGAGGGATTGCCCGAAAGCGTATCCGAATCCATATTCTATTACGGAACCTTTTCCACGATCATAGGTTCGCGTCTGGGGCACTGCCTGTTCTATGAACCGCAGCAGTATCTGGCCGATCCGCTCAGCATAATCACGGGCATCCGCGACGGCGGTATGGCCAGCCACGGCGCTGCTGTGGGCCTGTTGATAGGCCTGTGGCTCTTCTCGCGCCGCAACAAGCTTCCCTATCTGTGGTCGCTCGACCGCATTATGGTGGCCGTGGCTATCGGCGGTGCGATCGTGCGCATCGGCAACCTGTTCAACTCAGAGATCATCGGCTGCCCGACCGACCTGCCGTGGGGATTCGTCTTTATGCGCCTCTATCCGCAGGGAACGCCTGTGGAGCAGATGATCGCTCGTCACCCTACGCAGATATACGAGGCATTGTGCTATTTGATTACCTTCGCGGTGCTCGCTTGGCTCTACTTCAAGCGCGATATGGCGCGCCGGCGCCCTGGCGTGATGTTCGGCACGGGCTTGATCGGCATATTCCTCACCCGCTTCTTCATTGAGTTCATTAAGGAGGAGCAGGAGGCTTTCGAGCAGGGTATGATGCTCGATATGGGCCAGTGGCTCAGCATTCCGTTTATAATTATGGCAGTCTGCGTGATATGGTGCGCTCTGAAGCGTCCCGAGCAGCAGGTTGCCGACGCTCCGGCTGCCGCAATGTCGCGCGCCGAGAAGCGCCGAACCGAGAAAAACAAGCGAACGAAGTGATAAAGGATCCCATATCTCAATTGCTGTTCAATGCGTTGGCATCGCATTGCACCGTGGTGCTGCCCGGAATCGGCACGCTGCGGTTCAAGCGCACGCCTGCCAAGTCGGATGGCCGCACGCTTGTCGCTCCGCGCAATAGCGTGCGCTATTCGGGGCGCGAGGAGGGGCGCACATTGATCGATATGATCGTCTCCGCTGCCGGTTGCGACCGCCCCGAGGCTGAGGAGAGTTATCGCCGCTGGCTGCACAGGGTCAAGTCGGGACACGTGGTGAATATCGACGGTGTGGGGCATATCGAGGATGATTTCTTCACTCCCTCAGACGAGTTGAACGCCCTGCTCAACCCCGTTGCACTCGAGCCGTTTGTCCTGCATCGGCGTATGCCGCTGCGCCTCTGGGGTATCGCAGCAGGGCTGGCAATCGTCATTGCGGCGGGCATCTATATGATATGCAGGCAGCCTTCACAGGTAGAACCGGCACAACCTGCCGTTACGCAGACAGTAACAGAGCCGGCCACTGTGGATCACCCTGCATTGCCGGCAGCGGATTCGGTGGTAAATGTCCCCGATAGCGCATCCGTTGCGACTGTTCCCGAGGAGGTTGCGCCCGTCGAGGTTCCGGCAGAGGAAAAGCCCGCAGCAGGCGAATTGACAGCTACGGCCGCCGGCTGGAGCTATGCCGTATTAGGTGTATTCTCGACCGAGGATAATGCGTGGAATTTCGTCGCGCAAATGGTGAAAAAAGCGCCCGAGATAAAGTGCTCGGTATATCTGTTTGCTGGCAGGAAGATTATGGTAAGCGGCTTCGAATCGACCGATCAGGCCGAAGTGGCCGCTTTCAGCCGTAAATACCGTTCCGCATTCCCCGATATGTGGGTCTTCACCAAGAAGCAGCCTGCCCGCCCGTAGGCTCGGCTGCTCTCGGTTTGCAGGCACACTATATACGACGGCTATTAAAGCCCTGAAATACAATATACTTTTCATCTTCGTACGGCTCGGTTCCGTCTTTGCGTTTTATGCGTGCGGTCCGATTGGAATACATTTTGCTGTGTTTGGTTTTGTATAACTAAACATTTTACGAGTATGAAAAGATTTTTATTGTTTTTCGTATGCGCGGCGACGGCCGCATCGGTGAGTGCCGCACCGCAGAGTGTCGATTTCGACAAGCTCCCCAAGTCCTCGCAGGAGTTTGTGAAGCGCAATTTCCCCAACGAGAAGGTGAAACGGGTGGAAATGGATCGCGAAGCATCGTGGGACAAATATACCGTGTTTTTCGATAGCGGCAATCAGGTATCGTTCGAGGGCGGTAACGGCGACTGCTCGCAGATCATTATGAAGAAGGGTTCGGTCCCGATGTCGGCCATTCCCGCCAAGATCAAGAGCTACCTCGGCAACAAGTACCCGATGAAGCGCGTGGTTCAGTACGATACGACTGCCGATGGATACCGGATCGGGCTTTCGGATCGCACGTTCCTCAATTTCGACGATAACGGCAATTTCAAGCACGCAACCAAATAGCCTGTAAAGGCAAGTAAAAGGGCGCCGAAACGATTCAGCGCCCTTTGTTTTTTTAAGATCGGTTGCCCCTCTGTTTATAATCCTACGGTCTGAGCCAGTACCACGCGGTGGTTTTCGTCGAGTCCCAGTGCCGACAGCAGTTCGTCGCTCTTGACGCTGCCGCGGGTTATGGCTTTCAGCCTGTTGCCGGCGGCGTACAGATTCACGTTTTCGGCATATCCGGCAGCATCCTGACCGCAGAGGAACTCGGCCTTGACAGGATCGATGTCCCTGCCGGCATATTTCGACAGATCAGCCACATAGACTATATTGAGCGGCGCGGTATATGCGAAAT
>CAYYUW010000011.1:0-48158 GCA_964474985.1 uncultured Alistipes sp.
ATTGTTGACAATCTTGAAGTACTGGTCGCCGGCACGGGTATCGGGTTTGCCGGTGCTTTCCACGACATTGCCTGTGAAGAAGATCTCCTCGATCAAGAACTCCCCGGGTTCGGCATTGCGCCAGCTCTGCGAAACCTCGACATTCGCCAAAGGCTCGTTCTCCGAGGTTGTCAGCTTGACTTCGGCCTTGCGCTCCTCGTCGGTCGTATTGCGGGCAAACTGTAGCGTCAGCGATCCCTCGACCTTATCGGCAACGGTAATCCAGTTCTTGGCATCGTCTGGAATGACCACGTTGTAGTTGTACCCTTCGGGAACGGCGATCTGCTTGCTGCCGCCGAGCATACGCACCTTAAGCTCCGACTTCGACGGATCGGTCGGTACGGCGGGACCGGCCTGCGTCAGGGTAAACTGACGCGAAAGCGACTCGGTCGCAATGGTGAACGAAGCCGTGCGCGGCTTGGTATCCAGATGCTGCTCGACGGTAATGGTCACCACGGCCGATCCGGTGCCCGACATCTTGTCGAAGCTGTACCACGTCTGCCGGTCGGTCTCGATCGACCACGCTTCGTCGGTTTCGATAGCGAACTGGAATTTGTCGCCTACCGCCTGCAACGAAGATATCTTGGTGACGAGTTCGGGCGACACATCCAAATAGGGATCATCGCCGCTGCAAGATGCCATAGTGGCCAATGCAGCAACCAAAATAAGAAGTTTTTTCATAATCATCATTTTATAATTAAACATCGATTGTCAGAATTTTATACCGGCCTCGACCATAAGCAGGTGACCTGAGCCTCGATCGCTGCCATACATTCGCCAGTCGGCATCGATGCTCCAAGCCAGCGCCCGCCCTGCAGCATGCTGAAAACCTATTGAGGCATTCAGCAGCAGTTTGTCGGTCGTCAGGCCGCGCCATACGCCGTCGGCCATCGAACGAATGGCCGCCTCGGTCGCCACCGGCAGCCGCAGCGACTCGTCGAGCGAAGACAGGTAGCCGGCACCAATGGTCGCAGCCGCCATATAACGCTCGCGACACATCCTGATGCCGAAGTTGCAGCCGCCGGTAAGGGTCGTGAAGGTCATCGACCGGTGCGGATAGCGGTAGCGGGCATCGAGATCGGTCATCTCCACGCGCGGGCTAAAGAATACGCAGCCACCATTATTATGGAACTCAACTGCACCGCGCAGCGATGCCGTAGTCCGGCGGGCGTCGAACATTGTGAATGTGCCGAGTATATGGTTGGTCTCCAAGGCTCCGTTGTCCACCACGTTTTCGTCACCGCGACGGATGCCGTACGCTCCGGCCAGCTCGACGCCCCAGCGTACACGCCTCACGCCGCTGCGGAATGCAGCCACACCGCTCAGACGGTCGGTATGCAGTGCCGTTATGGGCACATAGTTGGCCGAGGAGAGCAGGCGGTCGACATCGAAACCGTCGTACGTCACCGCAGCGCTCCAGCCGCTGCCGCCGCACGGCACAAGCTGCGCCGAAAAGGAGTAGCCCGTTCCGCGGAACTTGTAACCGGTAGAGGGACTGCCGGTGCCGGCGAAGCGGTCGAAATAGGTGCCCAATCCAGTCATAGGCAGCTGGCTGGTATTTGCTCCGAGCGGATTGTTATAGGCTATCGAGTTAGTCTGCCGGTACACCCGAAGGCCCGCCGTCACTCCTATATAATATTTCTCGGTGCTGTATCCGCCCGACAGGTCAGCCTTCAGATCCGAGGTGACGTTTCGCGGGCGGGGATCGACGCGGCGGAACTCGTGCAACGCGCGGTATGAAGCTCTCAGGCCGTACGCGAACCGCTCGCCGCGGCGTGCATAGCTGCCGCCGAACTCGTACTGCTCCGCAGTCAGATTGCCGCCGACTGAATCCGCCGTGATATGCGGCCACAGCAGCATAAAGTCCGACGACGAGTTCCACAGGACATTGCGCTTGCTGCCGCGCATATACGCCGCCTCAGCCTCAACGGTGGTGCGGTCGTCGAGATGCAGATACGAACGGGCATCGAAACGGCCGCGGTTCAGGCCGTCGCCCTCGGCCGGCAGGAGCGCCTGCTCCTCGCTGCGCATATCGTAGCGCAGCGACAGCGACGACAGCGAAAACGAACGTCTGTATGCCGATGCCGCACTCGACTGTTCGTAAGCCTCGCCGCCGAGCTGCTCGACCTCCCCGTCGAAGGCGGTCGCACGCTGCACAACCGTAAGCGAATCGTTATGCGCCGCCGCTGCAACTGCAGCAACCGAACACAGCGCGGCGATCATATATTTCATCATACCCATATCAATCCGTATATGTCATTTTCAAGCGCACTTCGGCACTCTCGCCGAGCCACTCCAACGCCTTGGACGGCTGTGCGTAATCGGCATTGCGCACCTTGCGCACCGTTCCGTCATCGAAATACACAGTCGCATCGAGCATCAAGGTATATATGCCCTTCTGCACCTCGATCATCGCACTGTTCCCGACGAAACTGCCGAAAGGATAGCTGTCGCGGGTGTTGTAATTCATTATGAACGACGACGAAAGCGGCACGGCCGACGCACAGTCGCGTCCGTCGGGAAGTTCCATAACCACCGTAACCTGCGTCATCAGTCCGCGTTCGTCCATATCGCGTTCGCAACCTCCCGCACAAAGGAGCGCCAAAGAGGCAACTGCTGCATAAAATATATGTTTTCCTGTCTTCATCATTACAGCTTGAAATTAAGCTCCATACCAAAATATGGAGAGGTATCTCGGCGAGTCAGCACTCCGTACGAATAGTAGGAGGGAGTATAGTTGAGTATTCTGTTCACGAACATCGAAGCCGAAATCTTGTCGTGATAGAGTTTCTTGGTAACCTTCAAATTTATATTCATAAGGAACGGCACCCGGTAGAAACGGAATGTGGTTTCGTTGCCCGTACGGATCAACTCCGATAGGATGCCGTTCGCCGCCGACTCCTCGGTAAACGGATGCTGCTCGAGGTTCTTGTCGATATAATATATCGGGTCGGTGCTGTAAGGCAATGTCTTGCGGCCGGTATACCAAACGCATTCGAACGAGGTGGAGAATATCAGGCCCAAACGCGGAATCTGCGTATCAAGCATAAAGTTGGTATTGAACATATCGCGCAGATAACACTGCGAGCCGTTTTCGTAATAGCCCACATAGGGATAGGCCTTGCCGGAGATCACGACCGACGGACGGTAATACTCGGGGGCGCTGTTGGTGTACTCCGTGCGGAAGTAGGCCCCCGTGACGGTCAGCTTGGTACGCAGTGCACGTATTCGCTTGGCCGCGAAGACGAACTCGACGCCCTTCTTAAGGGTGCGACTGCCATTGTTCCACCCCGAATGCGACACCAGTATCGTATCGAGCACGTAGGGCGTAGTTTCGAGCGACGGCGGAGCGGTAAGCGTCGAATGGTCGATCGACTGCTCGTCGTAATTCTTGTATATGTAACGTGTATAGTTGCTGCTGGGGCGGAATCCCGATTTCATATCCTCGCGGAACAGCGTGACGGACAACGAATAATCGTTCCACGACAGATCGGCCCGAGCCTCTAACTTGAAGTTGCGGGCGGCGCCGAGTTCATAATTGGATGGATCGTAGCGGAACACCTTCACATTCAGACGCCGCAGAGCCGGATCGGTCGGCCAGTAGTTCATCTGCGTCAGGTCGTAATATATCGGATCGGGAAAGAGCTGCGACATCGTCGGCAGCTTGGTGTGCCACCCCGCACCGCCCGTAACCGACAGCTTCGCCGGTTTGCCGTCCAACATCACACGGGGAAGGGTTATCTTCAGGTTGAAGCGGGGATCGAAATAGGTGCGGCCGTTAAGCGAATACTCACTGCCCAAATTGGCAACGGCAGTGCTGCGGACGCCGGCCATAGCATCGAAGTCGAACGAACCCAACGAGAAGCTGCTCGAGCCTTCGACGAATGCCGACATCTGGTGCTTGGCAGGAATCGCGTCGTATGCCCGAGGTCTCAGATTCATGTCGGGGCTTATCGGGCGCGTCACGTCGAATATGTATCCCTTGCCGTAGTTCTTGTCCATACGCCACTCCACTCCGGCCTTTATGTTGTTGGAACTGCGCTCAGTATCGACCCCCATAACGGCCACCGTCTTGAAGAACGCATAGAAAGGCTTGCCGTCGACCGTCAGGAAGGCGTCGTATTCGGCAGGCAGCGTCTCCACGTCGTACTCGCCCTCCTCGTATGCACTCGAAACCGGCCTGACACTGCCCAAGGCCACGTGGCGCCACTGCTCCATACGGTCGAACTGGGCCGTGAGAGACGCCGTGGCCGTCACGCTGCGCAGGAAACGCTTCTCCTTGGCGCGCATGGAGAAATTGGTCGAAAAGGCCATACGGTTGTAGCCCGAGCGGTAGGTCTCGATCGCACCGCCGGTGCCGTTATCCAAATCCTTGTCGGACTTCTGACGGTCCAGCGATCCGGTATAGTCCAAATTGCCGCCTAACGAGAAGCGGTACGGCGTTCGGCTCGCCCACTCCCTGTTGATCCGGTACATTGCCGTGACACGCGTATAGTTCTGGCGGGCATTGCGCGGATCGGCCTGCGAGTCGAGCCAGTTGGCACCGACATTCATCGTCAGCCGGTCGTCCTTGCCGCCCCACTCGAAGCCCTTGCCTGCATAGAACAGCTTGCTGCTCATATCGGCCTTGAAGCGCGCCTCGAGATTGCGGCCGCCCTGCTTGCGACGTATCCGTATCATGCCGCTGGTCATATCGCCGTACTCGACCGAGGCGATGCCGCGAACCACCTCGACCGATTCGATGTCGTCCGTAGAGATGCTGCGGGTGTCGACGCCGCGGTTCATAAATCCGTTGTCGGAACCTGTGTTCAAACCCGTGGAGACACGCGAAGCCTGCATATCGGCATCGGTTCCTACCGGCACGCCGTCCACGACGAATGCCGTACCCAGCGCACTGGTGGCATATTCCGAACCCGACATATCGGCCGCCTCGCGCAGATGCACGGCCTGAGGCGAGGCCAGCGACGGGTCGATCGACCGTCCGCCGGGCAGCAGCGCCATAACATCGGCGATGCTCGACGGCTGGATATGCTGCATAGCCTCCTGCCCTATCGCCGACGAGGTTGCCAAACCCGTGGACTCGGAGGCCGTAACCACGACCTCATCGATCTGCGTGGGATCGATCTCCACGCTCAGTGCCAGCGATTGGTCAGCGCCGGTGACAGTCACGGCAGGCAGCACGAACACCTTGCCCATATACATCACCTTTATATCATAGGCTCCGGCGGGCAGATGCGTCCACCGGCAGACACCGTCCGAAGGGGCGGCAGTGCCGTAATCGCGCTTGGTCCCGGCATTGCGCAGCACGCACGCGACGAAACCCAGCGGCTCACCGGTCGACGAGTCGGTGAAAGCGATACGCAGCTCACCGCCAGCGGACTGCTGTGCGGCTGCTGCCAGAGAACAGAACAACAGTAGAATTATTATGATACGGTTACGCATATACACTTTTTCAATGATGCAAAAATACTTAGGACAGCAGGCGCACGCAATACCGCACTTTCGGTATTTAGGACGGCAGGTGTAATTAATTTTTACTATACTGTAATCATTTTATGCGATACTCCGCGGACTAAATAATCAAAAGTAGGTATACGACCGTACTCCGTTTTATCATATTTTTGCAGTTGGAAACACAATAAAAATTTTATAGTATGAAAATCAAGTCTATTTTAATCATCGCAACCCTGTCGGTTGCGACATCCGTACTTTGCGCATGCGGCAACCGCTCAAACAAGGCTGCTGAAACCACGGCCGAAGAGCAAGCCGTATCCGAAGCTCTCGACATCGACTCTCTGCTCGACAAAGCCGAATCGCTGGCCGGTCAGCAGGTAACCCTCGAAGGCGTCTGCACGCACATCTGCGCTCACGGCGGTCGCAAGATCTTCCTTATGGGCAGCGACGACACCAAAACCATCCGCGTCGAGGCTGGCGAGCTGGGAGCTTTCGACCAGAAATGTGTGAACAGCATCGTTAAGATCAAAGGCATTCTGCGTGAAGAGCGCATCGACGAGGCGTATCTGCAGAACTGGGAGGCTCAGGCAGCCGCAGGTACCGACGAGCAGCACGGCGAGACTGAAGCCGGTTGCGACACCGAGAAGAACGCCCGCGGCGAGACTGGCAACACGGTAGCCGAGCGTATAGCCGACTTCCGCACCAAGATTGCGGCTCGCGAAGCGGCCGAAGGCAAAGCCTACCTGTCGTTCTATTTCGTAGAGGCCGGGTCGTATGAAATCGTCGAGCACTAAACTGCATCGCTGGAGCCGGTCGATTCATCGCGAACTCTCGTTCTTCCTTTCCGGTATGGTGTTGATATACGCCATATCGGGACTTTTTATGAACCATCGCGACAAGATCAACCCCCACTACTCGGTAACACGCTGCGAATACCTCATCGACCCTCTGCCGCAGCAGTCTCAGATCGACCGCGCCGCTGTCGAGACGCTGCTCTCGGAACTCGACATCGAGGAGGGCTACACCAAACACTACTTCCCCAAAAGCGGAACGATGAAGGTGTTCCTGCAGGGAGGTTCGTCGCTTCAGGTCGACCTGAATACGGGTGCGGCCGTCTATGAATCGCTGCGGCGGCGTCCGCTGCTCAGCACCCTGACTACGCTGCACTACAACCCGGGAAAATGGTGGACGTGGTTCTCCGACCTGTTTGCCGTGGGATTGATCGTGATCGTCATCTCCGGCATCGCGATGCTCGGCGGACGCAAGGGTCTTGTCGGACGCGGCGGCATCGAACTGGCGGCAGGCATAGCGATTCCGCTGCTGTTGTTGCTGCTGAGCTAAAAACACAATATCATTATGGATCAACCTGTCATTTCATGCCGCAACCTTACGCATTACTACGGCAAGCGGCTAATATATAAGGATCTGAGCTTCGATGTTCCCAAGGGGCGCATCCTCGGACTGCTGGGAAAGAACGGCACCGGCAAGACCACCACGATAAACATCCTGAGCGGTTTCCTTCAGCCCCGCTGCGGCGAATGCTGCATACTGGGCGAGACTATCGGCCGTATGAACCCGCTAACGCGCCGCCGCATCGGTCTGCTGATCGAGGGGCACGTGCAATACCAGTTTATGTCGATCGAACAGATCGAACGCTTCTACTCCGCCTTTTATCCCGAATGGAAACGCGAACCGTACTACGAACTGATGAGCCGTCTGAAGGTGGCGCCTCACCAGCGCATCAACCGGATGTCGTGCGGACAGCGCTCGCAGGTGGCATTGGGTCTGATACTGGCACAGGACCCCGAAGTGCTTATTTTGGACGACTTCTCGCTGGGTCTCGACCCGGGCTACCGCCGTCTGTTCGTGGACTATCTGCGCGAATACGCCAAAGCCGAAAACAAGACCGTATTCCTCACCTCGCATATCATTCAGGATATGGAGCGGCTGATCGACGACTGCATCATTATGGACTACGGCCGCATCTTGGTGCAGACCCCCGTGGATGATCTGCTGTCGCGCATTCGCCGCTACACCGCTACGGTGCCCGCCGGCTATACGCCCCTGCAGGACGAACGGTTCTACAACCCGTCGGTCATCCGCGACCGTTTCGAAACATTCTCCATGCTGCCCGAGCAGGAGGCTGTCGCCGCACTGCGAGCCTCGGGTTTGGGCGATGCGCACATCGAGTCCGAACGGGTGGGCCTCGAGGACGCTTTCATCGGTTTAACAGGTAAATATTGATCGTATGTTACGAGCCATATTTTATAAGGAATGGATCAAAACCGGCTGGTACTGGCTGCTCGCGCTGCTCGCTTCGACCGGTTTCGCGGGATACGTTATGCTGCGTGTGGCCCGCGTATGCGAACTCAAGGGCGTCGAACATCTGTGGGAGACAATGCTCCAGCGCGACGCCGTATTCATCGATATGCTGCAATACGTTCCGCTGATCATCGGTTTGGGACTGGCCGTGGTGCAGTTCGTGCCCGAGATGCAGCGCAAATGTCTGAAGCTGACACTGCACCTGCCCGTTAAGGCCTATCGCGCCACAGGCGCTATGCTGCTGTTCGGCACAGTGATGCTTATCGCGGCCTTCGTGCCGGCCATAGCGCTTATGTACTTCTATCTTAGGTCGATCCTCGCACCGGAGCTATATAGCCATATCCTGCTCACTGCCGCACCGTGGTACGCCGCCGGAGTAGCTGCATATCTGCTCACGGCTTGGATATCGCTCGAGCCGACTTGGCGGCAGCGCACGGTGGATGCCGTCATCGCGCTGCTGCTTCTGCGCATATACTTCCTCGCTCCGGCGCCCGAAGCCTACAACCGTTTTATGCCCGTTCTTTTTGTCGCGACGCTGCTGCTGGCGGCTCTTTCGATGCTTTCGATAACACGTTTCCGCGACGGACGACAGGACTAACTCACTAAAAGGATTAGATTATGTTACGTTTCAGCAAAACAATATTCTGGGCTATCGTGGCCGTACTGCTGCTATGGCAATTGCCTTGGTGCTACAATTTCCTTACCGCCAAGGCCGAGCACACGCCGTTCACCCTGTACAGCACCATAACGGGCGACTTCGCGCTGCTCAATACCGATCCCGACAAGGGCCTGATCCGCCAAGACCGCAACGGCAACACCTTCACCGAAGAGCAGTTCGACAGTATTCTGCCGGCGTTCTACGTGCGTCAGCTGGTCACCGACGAGCGTTTCCCCGACTCCATAGCCGGAGTAGCCGTCACTCCCCGACTGATTCAGACCGAGAACTTCTCGTTCCGGCTCTCGCCCTCGACCATAGCCGCTCCGCAGATCGGGCTGTATCCGCTGCTCGAGTCGATGTCGGGCCGTGTCGACCTCAAGATGCCCGAGGACGTATTCCGCATCACCGACAGCGGCATCGAGTTCATCGTTATGAAGCAGAATGCCGTCGACGAGCAGAAAAGCCTCCGCTTCACCGAAGCGATGAAGCGCAAGGGATTCCAGTTCCCCGCGACCGACATCTCGGGCAACCCGACCGCACGCAAGGAGTACGACGAGGGTTACGTAATTTTGGATGCCGACCGCAAGCTCTTCCACCTCAAGCAGGTGAAGGGTCGCCCCTACTGTCGGGCCATAGAGCTGCCCGAGGGAATGACGCCCGAGAAGGTGATCATCACCGAATTTACGGGCCGTCACTCGCTCGCATTCATCGTGGATACCGAGCATAAATTTTGGGTCGTGCGCAAGCCGTCGTATGAGATCGTCCGCACAGGCATACCTTCATACAATCCGAAAAGCGAGTCGATTATGATAATCGGCAATATGTTCGACTGGACGGTCAACATCGCCGACCGAGATACGGACCGCTACTACGCCATAGATGCCAGCGACTTTTCGCTTCTCGACACCATAAGCTATCGCAGCAGCATCAAGCCGCTCAAAGGGTTGCGTTTCACATCGTCCTACGATCGTTACGTATACCCCCACTTCGAATAGATCAGGGCAGCATCACAGGCTCTTTGCGGGAGGAAAATCTTCTCGACAATACCCGAGCGACGGGCGACGCATAAGTGCGCGCTCCGCTCGGGCAATTTTTTACGCAGGCACAGCAGCGGATGCAGCGCGAAGGATCGGTATGCAGTTCATCGCCAGCAGCGATAGCACCGGCAGGACAGCCTTCGACGCACTCTCCGCATCCCGTGCAGGCCTTCGGATCGGTCTGGGGCACTGCGGGCGACGGGCGTGCAATGCCTAACCGCCGGAGCAGGGTGTCGCCGATAACGAATCCGACCAGCGACGCCATAGCCCCGAACGGGTTATGCACCCGAGGAAGCTGCGACGGATCGACGGGCACAGGCGTCGAGGCGGATTTCAGAGCGGCGGCGACGCGTTCGCCGAACTGTTTGGCGCACTCGATATCGCTCTCGTCGGGGCGGCCGGCAGCTATAGGCGTGGAATCGGTGCTGAAGGAGTGCTCCCCGACAAATGCCGCAACTGCGACCGTAACGAAACCCCGCTCGGTCAGCAGCTGCGCCAGTTCGCGCACCGCACCTTCGTAATCGCGGTTGCCGTAAACGGCCACGGCGACTACCGGAGCGCCATTGCCCTCGATCCTGCGCAACCGCTCCGAAGCAAGCGCGGGCACGTGTCCGCCGTAAACCGGCACGGCCACAACCGCTGCGGCATCCTCGGCCGGCAGGCATTTAGGAGTGTCGGTATATGTCAGGTCGACTGTTTCGGTGTCGGCGCCCGACTGTGAGCCGATACCGGCGGAAATAGCCTCGGCAACACGCATCGAGGTGCGCGTGGGCGAGAAAGCGACAGTAAAGATACGTCTTATGTTCATCGTGCAGTCATATTAGCCCCGCAATATAGCGATTTTCTTTCGAAAGCGCAAATACGCCGTCGATCAACGAAAATAACGTTTGCGGATTGTTAATTGTGATTTTTTCACTACCTTTGCGCTTGCATTTGTAAAAAATGCCGATGGTTCCGTAGCTCAGTTGGATAGAGCAACAGCCTTCTAAGCTGTGGGTCGCGCGTTCGAACCGCGCCGGAATCACTGCACAAGCGTCGCTCGTCGAGGGCGGCGCTTTTGCCGTATATTATATATAGTATGTGCCGGCGGGAGCGAGTCTTTGCGACGAATTGCGTTCAATGGGTCGCGCGGACTGCCTCCACTGACTGCAGAGGCTCGCCCGTCGCGTGGGCCGGACGATACAAAGTTTCGAAAAAACAGAATTTATTTGGTTTTGTAAAAAATAGTGCATACATTTGTACTAATATAACTGCGGAAGTACCCGCAGGGTTACGGCTTATTAGCAGTTGCGGGGCATTTGGTCCGAGTTCCAACGGCCGAAACAATCGGGCGCAGGACCGAGGACAGAAGCGGCCGAGCCGAAAGACAAAGAACTAAGAAACAAAGAACTAAAAGACAAAGAACTGAAAAAAACCTGAAACGAGAAAAAAAATACACCACTGTATTAATCTTTATCTAACTTAATTTTTTTACTCTATGAAAAGAAAATTGACTATTGGTTTGTTACTCGCACTGGCGCTGTCGGTGTGTGCAACGAATTCGATGGCCACTGAGGGGGGGGGAATTTCTGAAAGTTCTCTCACTCAGAAGACCGTCAAAGTGTCAGGAACCGTCAAGGATTCGGCTGGAGCACCGATCTTTGGCGCTTCGGTTATTCAGCAGGGCAGCACCTCCAACGGTGCTACGACCGATGCCAAGGGTAACTTCACGATCGAGGTTCCCGAAGGTGCGAGCCTGCAGTTCTCGTACATTGGCTATACCGGTAAGACCGTCAAGGCTTACAACGGTATGAATGTCACCCTCGAGGATGACACTCAGATGATCGACGACGTGGTGGTCATCGGTTTCGGTACGCAGAAGAAGGCTAACCTGACCGGTGCAGTCAGCTCGGTCGATGTAGCCAAGACATTCGACAGCAAGCCCGTTGCCGACGTAGCCAAGGGTCTTCAGGGTACCGTTCCGGGTCTGACGATTACCTACGCTACCGCCGATATGGGACAGGGCGCATCGATCAAGATTCGCGGTACCTCTTCGGTCAACGGCTCCAACAAGCCTCTTATCCTGTTGGACGGTGTGGAGATCAGCGATATCTCGTTCGTCAACCCCGACAACATCGCCAACATTTCGGTGCTGAAGGATGCGGCTTCGTCGTCCATCTACGGTACCCGTGCAGCTTACGGTGTGATCCTGATCACCAGCAAGGACGGTTCCGAGGTTAAGGACAATGCCAAGGTGAGCTACTCGGCCAACTTCGCATGGAACGAGCCTACCAACCTGCCCAAGTACTCGACCGGTTACGACCTGCTCAAGTCGATGACCCTCACCATGGACGCATACGAGAACACCAATGGCAACCGCCGTATCGAGGCGTTCGGTATGTACTATGAGGACATCTACGACGATATCGAGAACTGGCTGGACAACTATTGGGGACAGGATCTCGGCCAAAAGTACGTTTATGGCCGCGACTACGAATACACCCCATCGGGCGTAGCCCAGTTCTACCGCGTAGTCGACCCCAACAAGGAGTTGCTCAAGAGCACCAGCTTCCAGCACAACCACAACCTTTCGGTATCGGGCAGCGCAGGCAAGACTTCGTACAACATCTCGATGAACTACTACAAGCAGGACGGTCTGCTGAAGTATGCCGACGAGCTGAACCTGCAGCGTATCACCGCCAACATCTCGACCTCGTCGCAGGTCAAGAAGTGGCTGCGCATCGGTACCAAGGTGATGTACACCGAGAAGGTTATGAAGTACCCCTACGGCAATTCCGGTTCGGGTTCTAACCTCTATACTTATTCGATGCGTTTCCCGACTATGTTCCCCTTCGGCTATTCGGACGGTGGTTACGATGCTGCCAAGGGCGAATATATCAACGAAAGAGCAAAGGGTGCTGAAGGACTCTATTTCCGTCACGGTAACGGTTTCCTCGTAGGCTATCCTACCCAGAAGTCGCAGGACGACTACATGCGTATCGGTGCCAACATCGACATCAACATCGCAAAGGGCCTCACCTTCCACGGTGACTACACCCGCAGCATTCTCAACTATCTGAACACCGGTATCGCATATCCCGTATATGTCGCCAACTGGTGGTCGTCATACTCGCCCAAGTATGCGCTTCTTAACGCCGACTACGTAGACCGCACTGTCGTTAAGAACCGCGCCAACGCATTCAACGCATACTTCGACTACAACTTCACCGTATGCAAGGATCACGACTTCGCTATCAAGCTCGGTTTCAACTCTGAGGACTTCTTCTACCAGAACATAGGCGTTACCTCGAAGAATATGATCAACTACGACTTCCCGACCCTGTCGCTGACTGAAGGCAAGGACGAGGCATCCGTAGGCGAGACCAAGCGCGAGCGTTCGACCGCCGGCTTCTTCGCCCGTATCAACTACAGCTGGAAGAACAAGCTGCTTCTCGAGCTGAACGGCCGCTACGACGGTTCGTCGATGTTCAAGACCGGCGAGAAGTGGGGCTTCTTCCCCTCGGGTTCGATCGGCTACCGCCTCTCCGAGGAGAACTTCATGAAGAACCAGCACGTTATCAGCAACCTGAAAATCCGTGCTTCCTACGGTCAGATCGGTAATCAGGACGTAAGCTCCTCGACTACCAACTTCTATCCTTTCATGTCGACTATCGGCAACAGCACCGTAAGCTGGATCGATCCCGCGAACCCGAAGGCTTTCCTCAAGTACATGGGTATGCCGGGCGTTACCAACCCCGCAATGACTTGGGAGAAGATCCAGACCGCCGACATCGGTCTCGACCTCGGTCTGTTCAACAACGAACTGAACGTAACCTTCGACTGGTACCAGCGCAACACCAAGGGTATGCTCGTACCGCGCAACCAAGTTGCTTACGAAGGCGGCTTCCCCTCGATGCCTAAGGAGAACGGTGGCGATATGCGCACCCGCGGCTGGGAGTTGCAGTTGGACTACAACCACGCCTTCAACAAGGATCTGACGATCTACGCTACCTTCACGCTGGCTGACAGCAAATCCGAGATCACCAAGTGGAACAACTCGACGGGCTCTCTGACCAGTAACTACCCGGGCAAGCAGTTCGGTGAGATCTGGGGCTTCAAGACCGCCGACCGCTACTTCACCGCTGAAGAGGCTGCAAACGGTGTACAGACTTCGCAGGGCTTGGTAGACATCAACGACGTTTACCAGTATGAACTGTGGAAGGGCAAGTTCCGTTACGGCGAGGGCGACGTCAAGTACATCGATGTTAACGGCGACGGCAAAGTCGATTCCGGCAAGGGTACCATCGATGACCACGGCGACCTTGTCCGCATCGGTAACAACCAGCCCCGCTACGAGTACTCGCTGCGCGCCGGTTTGAACTGGAAGGGTCTCGACTTCGAGTTCCTGTTCCAAGGTGTCGGCAAGCGCGACTTCTGGTCGACTTCGAGCCTTATCCTGCCCTTCACTCAGGGCCGTTCGATGGCTATCTACAACAACCAGTTCGACTGCTACACTCCCGAGAACCCCGACGCCAAATTCCCGCGTCCGTACATCGGCCACTATGGCTCGACTGTAAACGGTCTGCCCAATAACGGTAACAACAACTTCTACTCGCAGACCAAGTACCTGAGCGACTTCTCGTACCTGCGTCTGAAGAACGTCACCGTCGGTTACACCCTGCCCAAGCGCTGGACCGAGAAGGCATTCATCGAGAAGGCCCGCGTTTACTTCAGTGTAAACAACCTCGTAACGTTCGACCACGTCGACGGTGTTATCGACCCCGAGTACAACCAGAACCAAACGGCCGATACCGGTGGTCGTGGTACCCCGTTCTGCCGTGTATGGTCTTGCGGTCTCCAAATCACTTTCTAAAAACAAGTCACGAATATGAAAAAAATAATAATAGCAGCAATGGTATTGGCAGCCACCGGTATGGTAGGCTGCGAGGAGTACCTCGACAAACAGCCGCAGTCGGCATTCCCCGACAGCCCCTCGTTCTGGTCGGGCGAAAGTGCGCTGGAATTGGAAACCAACTATTTCTATGCTGAGTTCGCCGGAGCAAGCTACGGTTCGGCTCACAACGGCGGTTTCTACGCCGAGTCAATGTGCGACGACTACGGTCAGGGCGGCTACTCGGAATTCTCCGCTTCGATTCCGTCGGGTTCCGGCGTATGGGGCGCATCGTATCAGGAGATTCGCCGTGCGAATATCATCCTTGCCCGTATGCAGTCGATGAACCTCTCCGACGAGGCCCGCAAGCACTACGAAGGCTTCGCCCGCTTCTACCGCGCTATGCAGCACTTCGATATCGTGAAGAGCTACGGCGACTGCGTATGGGTCGACACCGAAGTCGATATCAACGATTCGACCGCTCTCACGCAGCATCGTGCCGATCGTGCCGAAGTTATGAAGAAGGTATGCGAAGATCTGAAGTTCGCCGGCGAAAACTGCCGCGAGGGCAACAACCGCGTATTCGGCAAGTATGTCGCTTGGGCATTCCTGTCGCGTGCGGCTCTGTTCGAGGGTACTTGGCAGAAGTATCACAAGAACAACAACGCCGAGGCTGAGTACTTCTTCAAGATAGCCAAAGAGGCTGCCGAGAAGGTGATGCAGAGCGGCAAATACCAGATTCAGGACAAATACGGCGCCAACTACATCTCGTTGGAGCTGAACAGCAATCCCGAAATGATCCTCTTCTGCCAGTTCATTTACGGTTCGGACATCAAGAAGGGTCACGGTCTGCACGGTTACTCGACCTCGTCGACCGCTATCTGGGGTCTTACCAAGAGCGCTGTCGAGGCTTATCCCAACTCCGACGGTCTGCCGATCCACGTCAGCCCGCTGGGTTATGACGACAGCACGGTCAAGAGCGCTGTTCGCGGCCGCGACGCCCGTCTGACTCACAATGTCTGCGACACCGTCCTTATGGTCAACACTTATGCTTGGCATAACGGTATGAACGCCACCACCGCTTACTGGACTACCAAGTTCGTAAGCTGGAATGACCTGTGGAACTCGAGCAACAACCTCGCACCGTACAACGATACCGACGGTCCCGTCTACATGTACTCTGAGGTTCTGCTGAACTACGCCGAGGCTTGCGCCGAACTGGGTCAGCTCGACCAGTCCGCTATGGACCGCTCGATCAACATCCTGCGTCAGAAGCACGGACATATTCCCGCACTGACCGTAGCTGGTTCGACCGTATCGGTTAACGGCACCACCATCACCAAAGACCCGAAGAACACCTTCGGCGTCAGCGACCTGATCTGGGAGGTTCGCCGCGAGCGCCGCTGCGAGCTTATGTGCGACGGTTTCCGCTACAACGACCTTCGCCGTTGGAAGATGGGCGAACTGCTCGACTTCTCGAAGAACCCCGACGGATTCGTTGGTGCCCGCGTAGATGCACTGAAGGCTTACTTCGATGAAACTCACAACGGCGACGGCATCCACGATGCAAACGCCAAATTCGAAGATGTCAAGAATGGTATATACGTATACACTGTAGACGGCAAGGAGTATGTTTCGGCATTCAATGTTCCCAAGAACAATCGTGTGTTCGATCCGAACAAACATTACCTCTCGCCCCTGCCCAGCAGCGTAACACTGCTCAACCCGAACCTTCTGCCCAACAACCCGGGCTGGGAGTAACGGTTTGATCCCCATAATACTGCAAGCGGCGCCCCAAAGCGGGCGCCGCTTCTTTTATATGTCTGCCGACTTGCATTTGCACTCGCTTATCCGTACATTTGCTTCAAAAAACAGAACTATGGCAAAACGCACGGCACCTCAGGCCGAAATGACGGCCGCACAACTCATCGAATGGCTGCTCCCGCAGCGCAGCGAGCACAATCGTGAAGGGATGAAACGATTCGGCATAGATGTCGAGCACGCCTTGGGCGTCAGCGTGGTGCAGCTACGCGAAAAGGCTCGGCAGGTTGGGCGCAACCACCAACGGGCGTTGGAACTGTGGAGCACCGGCATACACGAGGCGCAGCTGCTGGCCGCCCTAACGGCTGAGCCTGACCGTCTGACGCCAGAGCAGATGGATAGCTGGGTCGCCGGCTTCACGTCGTGGGACACCTGCGACCTCTGCTGTCTGCACCTGTTCAGGCAGACCGGCTACGCATATAACAAAGTATGGGAATATGCTGCCTCGGAGCAGGAGTTCACCCGCCGCACCGCCTTTGCGCTAATAGCCACCCTCGCCGTGGGAGACAAGAAAGCTCAGGACGAGCAGTTCACGCAGTTCTTTCCGCTAATCGAGCGTCACTCAACCGACCCGCGCAACTACGTATGGAAATGCGTCAACTGGGCGCTCCGCCAAATCGGCAAGCGCAACCTGACGCTCTACGCACCCGCAATAGAACTCGCACGCAAATTGGAGTCATCGCCCGACCGCACCGCACGGCGCATCGGCAGCGGCGCCCGCCGCGAGCTTGAAATGCCGAAGATCATCGCGCGCATAGAGCAGAAATGCCGCCCGAAGCAGGATACTCGCTGACCGGCCGTATCGGCGGTTTACAGAGCCTTCTCCATAACGTAGTCGTCCATAACGTAGCCGGATCCGATATCGGCAACCTGCTCGCGCACGGTCGCGAAGCCGCGGTGGCGGTAGACGTCGATCGAATGGCTGTTATGACGGTTGACCGTAAGCCATATCGCTCCGAGTCCGAGGCGCCGCGCCCGCCGCTCGATCATATCCAACATCTGCGACGACAGCCCGCGACCGCGGTACTGCCTGAGCAAATAGAGCTTGCTGAGGAAAAGTTTGCCCGACTCGGGATGAATGCCCGCAAATCCCGCCTCACTGCCTCCGACAGAGAATATATAATACTCGTATCCGGAGCTGATCTGCTCCGTCAAGGCCTTGACGGACTGGAACGTCTCGACCCTATAATCGATTTGGTCCAACGAGAGCAGGCCGACGAAAAACTCGTGCCACACCTCGTCGGCCAAGGCCGCCAAGCGCTCGATGCGCTCCGGCGTATCGACCCGCTCGGGAATCGCCAGCCGCCCCTCCGCCTCAAGAGCGACCAACTGCCCGAGGCACCCGCGGCACAGGCAGCCGTCGAAGTTCAGCGCGAGATATCGCAGCATATCCTTGGAAAGATTCATCGAAACGCACCAGCAATGCGCCATATCATCGTGGCGGCACCCCGTTTCGGCACCGCATCGCGGACAGTATTTGTTCATCTAACAAATGTATTTCAGCGGCGTGCGGCCGCATTATTATCCAATTCATTGAGCGCATAGGCATATGCGCCGAGCGAAACCGCACGACTGGCGCCCAGTTTCGAAAAGACGATGCCGATACGCTTCTCGGGATCGTAGGTCACGCTGCGCTCGCTGCCGTAGACCCGCAGCAGGCGCGACTCACCGCGGGCAAAGCGCTCGAATTGCGCCGGATCGTCCAAATCGTAGACCGACATCGGCAGCCGCTCGGTCCGCTCACCAGCCGGCACACGGCCGAGGGTGCCGCGCATCTCGGCCAGCAGAGCCGGCATAATGTACCGCCGCGCACCGGTAAGGCCTCCGCCGACGACGATCAACCCGTCGAGCAGCGACGCTACCGTAGCGAAAGCATCGCCCGCAGCACGTCCGAACTCGGTAAAAGCACCTACGGCAGCCTCGCGGTCGCCGGTACGCTCGCCCGCCGCGATCTCATAGATCTGCCGCGGGTCCAAGCCGTGGTCGGCCTCGCCCGACAGCTCGCCATAGACACGCCGCACGGCACGTATCGACACGCTGTCCTCGACGATCGAGTCAGGATAGAGCCTGTTGCGCAGGCAATATATCTCCACGCACGAATTGTCGCCTATATGCAGCCTGTTGTCCACCGCCATACCGAACCCGAAGCCCGTGCCCCACGTGAAGCCGAGCAGATTGTGAAAGCGCTTGCTGCTGCCGGCAGCCTCGAGGCGGGCATTGGTCTCAGGCAGCGCACCCGCCAAAGCCTCACCATAGGCGAACAGATCGGCGTCGTTGTTGATCCACACAGGCAGGTCGAACCTCTCCTTCAGGAAATCGCCCAACGCCACGCCGTCGCTGAACGACGGGAAATTGGGCAGGAACCCGCCGATGATGCCGTTCGGATAGTCCGCCGGACCCGGGAAGGCGAAACTTATCGCCACAGGATCATCGTCGAGACGATCGATAACCTGCCGGAATCCCTCGACGATCGTTTGCAGGCACTTGCCCAAATCATAGGCATTCGAAGGCAGCGTTATGGGATCCACGACGAAATCGTTGGCGCGTATGGCGCCGAATACGAAATTGGTGCCGCCCGCATCGAGCGTAACCACCGTACGTTTATCATTACTGTACATATCCGTTTTTTCGATATCACCGAACAGCAATCGCACCCGCGCACAGCCGAAGCCGAGCGCCTGACGCACCGCTGCCCGATATGCACGCCGAACTATGCCGCTCGGTTCAGGCTCAATCTATCTCGAAATCAAATCCCAACCGCTTGCCGGTACGGAATTTCGAGGTCTCCATCTTGGTGTTGAACTGGTCGACCGTTGCGGTCTTTACACTCACATACGGAGGCACGAGCAGGTCAAAGTCGAGCGCAAACCCTATGGCCGCCTCCAAAATGGCGACTATCGCATCGCGGCCGATACGCTCCGAGCCGAACCGGTGGTAATCGTAAGGCTTCTGGTTCTTGCCCTCGACGAAGAAACAACGCTCGGCATTGACGAACAGGCGGCCGATGAGGTAGCCCTCGTCCTCGTTGCGGTTGTAGCGGAGCGAGTCGGCCAAGAAGTTGTAGATATTTATCACCCCGCAGTAGCTGCGCCGGCGGTCAGCACGGACATACTCCTCGCTGCATACGGGATGCGAGGCATCGAAATCGAAAATGTTGGTATGCATCGTGAAGATCAGCATCTCGCCGGCGATCTGAATCTGGGCCTCGTACTTTCCGCGGTCGCGGTATTCGATACGCACCCGCTTGTCCAACTTGCCCTCTAATTCGTCATCGAATTCCGAGGCCATTTCGAGCAGGCACTCCTTCAATTGGAGAAATACGGCGAACGTATTGTCGAACACCTGCTGTTTGAGATTGGATTTCTCTATCAGGGTCGCCAGAATCGCAGACCGGCTACCCAATGTATCACCTTCCATATATCGTTATAATTAAAGCCATATTATTTCAGTCGCACCCGCTATTTCAAGCGCAGATGCTGCCCCTCATGCAGCACCGCATCGGTATGCAGCCTGTTGAGCATAGCCAGCTTGCCGGCTCGGATGCCGTAATGCTGCGATACCGATCTCAGGGTTTCGCCCTCGGCCACGGTATGGTATATCGCATTGCCCTCGTAGCGTCCGGCCTTGCGCTGCAGGAACACCCGCTCGCCCTCGGCCACGCGCGTCCCCACCGCCGCATCGTTGTAGCGGCAGAGTTTTTTGGCCTTGCGGCCGAATACCACAGCGATATTTTCGTAGCTGTCGTTCTCGTGCGCCTCGACATACTCCACGCCGTTGACCGTATGGACTATGTAGCCCTTGTAGGGATTCACCGTCACGGTGTAGTTGTCGATATCGACCGTCGAGCCGCTTTCGCGCGTCTCGGCCGCTATCCGTTCGGCAACTTCGGTGTCGGCCACAGCCACATCAACCGCCTCGCCTCCCGTATCGTAGGCGTACAGCCGGTTTTCCTCGATGATCCGGATCAGCTTGTCTGCATACTTGGGATCGGTGGCATACCCTGCCGCCTTCAAACCGCGCGCCCAATGCACATAGTCGGTCTCGGAGTAGCGGAACAGCGAGTCGTAGCGAGGCTGCGAATCGAGATACTCGGCGTGATCGGTATAGGAATCCTCGACCGAATAGTACTTCCTGAAACACTCGCCCCGCGCATCGTCGTCATGGCTGATAGTCATACCTTTCCAGTCGCGTTTGCACTTGATGCCGAAGTGATTGTTGGCTTCGACGGCCAGCCGGCCGTTGCCGCTGTCCGATTCGAGAATGCCCTGCGCCAGCGTGATGCTGGCCGGAATGCCGTAACGCTGCTGGTGCTCGACGGCGATATGTTTGTAGCGCGACACGTACTCGGCCGTAGTCAGACGCACCGTCTTCTGTGCCGATGCAGCCGCGAAGAACATCGTCCCCACTGCCGCAAGCAATATTCCGCGAATAACCGGTCTCATAAAAACAATCGATAGTTCCCCGCAAAGTTAATTAAAGTTTGCACATTTATTGCATCCGATCCGCTAAAGATACCTAAATTTCATCTTTTAAACTTTTTTTTTGAATCTCGTGCAACATTATTGTGTATTTTTGTGTCTTAAATAAAATAACCAATCGAAACACCCTTATGCTTACACCTCACGCCAATGAAATCTTCCGGACGGTCATAGCAGACTATCATCTGAAGGACGACATAGACGCCCTCGCCGTCAATCCATACCCCCAAGGCACACTCGATCATCTTTTATACCTCAAGTGCTGGATCGACACGGTTCAGTGGCATCTCGAAGATATCATACGCGATCCGGAGATCGACCCTGCGGCAGCCCTGACGCTGAAGCGCAGAATCGACGCCTCGAACCAGCTGCGCTGCGACGTGGTGGAGATGATCGACCAGTATATGCTCGACCGCTTCTCAGACATCAAACCCAGTGACGACGCCCGAATCAATACCGAAACACCTGCGTGGGCTATCGACCGGCTATCGATTATCGCCCTGAAAATATACCACATGGAGCGCGAAGTCGAACGTCCCGACGCTGAGCCTCAGCTTCGCGACAAATGCCGCGCCAAGCTCGACGTACTGCGACGGCAGCAGGCCGATCTGTCGCAGGCAATCGATGATCTGCTCGACGATATCGCGGCCGGACGCAAGTATATGAAGGTCTACCGTCAGATGAAGATGTACAACGACCCGCAGCTCAATCCGGTACTGTATGCAAAAAAATAGCCGGCTGCTCGTCATTCGACTCTCGGCTATGGGCGATGTGGCTATGTCGGTACACGCCGTAGGCGAGTTGCGCCGCACATATCCCGATCTGAGCATAACCGTACTTACCAACAAGCGGTTCATACCGTTTTTCCGCGATGTCGAACGGGTAGACTTCATCTGCTTCGACTGCAAGCAGCACCGCGGATTATGCGGGCTGTGGCGTTTGGCCAAGCAGGCAATAAGGCTCGACACAGATGCCGTGGCCGACCTGCACGACATATTGCGGAGCAAGATTCTGCGTATGTTCATTCGGTTGGGCACGGGCTGCCACGTCGCCGTGATAGACAAGGAAAACCGGCTGAAGCGACAGGCCGTACGCCCGCACGACAAGCAACTCAAGCAATTGAAACACAGCGTAGAGCGTTATTGCGAAGTGTTCGCCCGTGCAGGCTATCCCATATCTCTGCCTGCCGTGGGCCGTATCGCGCGGCCTGTTCCTGAAGCACTGGGGGTGGGTGCAAGGAATGGCACGCAGCACTGGGTCGGTCTGGCGCCGTTCTCGAAACAGCCCAGCAAAAGCCTGCCCGAGAGCACAGGTAGTCGCCTTGCGGAGCTGCTGGCCAAAGAATACGACCGCGTATTCCTGTTCACGGGCGAAGGCGCGGAATTAGACTTCGCACGCAGGCTCGAATCCCGATACGCAAATGTCACCGCCGTATTCGGCCGCGTACCGCTCGACGGGGAGATAGACCTTATGGCCAACCTCGACGCCATAGTGACTATGGACTCGTCGGCGATGCACATGGCTTCGCTCGTCGGCACGCCAACGGTATCGGTTTGGGGTTCAACGCATCCAGCCACCGGTTTCTACGGTTGGGGAGGAGGTACGGACAACTGCATACAGCTCGATCTGCCGTGCCGCCCCTGCTCGGTCTACGGCAACAAACCCTGCCGGAGCGGCGACTACCGCTGTATGACCGGCATAGCACCCGAGACTATCTTCGAGAGGGTCAAGCAGATCGCCCCTACTCCGACGCACTGACACGCCTGTATTCGGCGATAGCCAGATGATAGTTCAAAGCCGCCTCCAAAGCATTTTCATATACCTGCAGCCACGACAGCTGCGCCGACAGCACATCGAGTATTGTGAGCTGTCCCTCGCTGTACGAATAGGTGCTCAGATCGAGATTCCGGCGCGCAATGTCGAGATTGCGAATCGATGACTCGGTTTGCGAACGGCTGTTGCTTATGGCCGACCACGCATCGGTCTCGTCCCTTATGATACGGTCGCGCAGGGCCGCCGTCTCCTCGCGCCGTGCGGCAAGCGTCTGACGGGCGATATTCTCGGCATGGCGTCTGTCTCCCCAATGGAATATGGGGACATCAAGCGACAGGTAGGCCGTGCCGTCCACGGTCGTATGCCACCCGCGGTTCGGGGAGCGGGTCTGCCACAGACCTGCAACCCCCACCGACACCCGCGGCAGATACTCGGCACTGGCTATACGGATACCAAGGTCGGCCTGCTCCTCGCGCAGCAGCGATGCCGTATAGTCGCTCCGGCGGTCAAGGATGCGCTGGCTGTCGAGACGCTGCGGGATGCTGTCGCGGCACATCACGCTGTCTGCAGGCAGACAATCCGTAGCATCGGCTCCCATCAATATGTTGAAATTGTGCAGCGCCGTCTCGTAACGCTGCTCAGAGGCCACCAACCGGTACTCGGCTTCACTCAGCCGCGTCTCGATCATCAGCACGTCGCTCTTCGATATGTAGCCGTTGTCGAAACGGGTGACGATCACGCTCTTGAGCGAACGGATAATATCGACATACTGGTGCGCCACACGCAGCGCATCGATCGTGGCGGCAAGATTCCAGTAGGCGTAATCGGCGGCGTACACCACCTCGATCACTGTAAAAAACTCCTCGCACAGAGCCGCATCGGCCCCGAGACGGTCGCGACGGTATGCCGCACGCACCCCGCCGCCGGCATATACTGTCTGCACGACCGCCGGCTGCAATGAAAATGAAAAGGGTTCTGCTCCCTCATGCCCGCGCATATCGACGGCAAAGCGCCCCGAGGCATCCAAATGCGGCAGCATTCCCGTTCGGCTCAACTCGCTCTGCTGCTCAGCCGAGAGGGTCGCCGTGCGGGCTATGCGCAGCGTATGGCTGTAATCGACGACGGCGCGTCTGTACTCGCCGATCGTAAGCCGGTTTTGCGCTCCGGCACAGAGCGTCCACAGCGCCGCCAGCGGCAAACATATCGTTTTTAGCATTGTTTACTGCGGTTTACGGATTTTAAAAAATAGCGAATAACATACCGGCAGGATAAAGACAGTCAGCAGCGTGGCCATCAGCAGTCCGCCCATAATCGTCGCGGCCATACCGCCGAACATAGCATCGAACAGCAGCGGCAGCATACCGAGCACGGTGGTGCCCGAGGCCACCGCCACAGGCACTACACGCGACCGCGCGGCACGTATCAACGCATCGTAGGGCGAAGCGCCGGACTTCGTCTCGAGGTCGATCTGGTCGACCAGCACCACGGCATTCTTGATATTCATACCGACCAGTCCCAGCAGTCCCAGCAGGGCGAAGAAATCGAACATCCGTCCCGTCACCAACAATCCGGCCACTACGCCTATGAAGATTAGCGGCAGCATGAGCATTATCACAATCGGCTTTCGGTAGCTGCCGAACAGCACCAGCAGGATGAAGAAGATCAAAACCAACGCCAGCGGCATCTCGGCGGCCAAAGCCGCGTTGGACTCCTCCTGCGACTCCTCCTCGCCGAACACCCGCATCGAATAGCCCTCGGGCAGCTTCACCTCGCGCTCGATCTGCGAGCGCAGCGACGCGAACAGCTGCTTGGTATTCTGACCGCGTACGGGATCGCATTGCGCCTTCATCACCCGCTCGCGGTTGTAGCGCTTGATCACGCCGAAGCGATAGTCGAAATCGAACTGCGAAACAGCCTGCTCGAGCGCATACATCCTGCCCGAAGGGTTGAACAGCGGCAGCACCTGCATATTGGTCAGGTTGTAGTTGCCGATATTGTCATCCTTCAGCACCACAGGCATAAAACGGTCGTCCTCGCGATACTCGCCCAGACGGTAGCCCGACGTGGCCAGCGTAATTCCGCGCGCCATCTGCTCGCGCGAAATGCGTATGCGCTGCCCCTTCATCTGCGAATATACCGGCTGCCACGTGGGTATGCGGTTGCCCCAGCTGTTGCGCACATTGTCGGCGCGGCCGTCGGCGTACATTAGCGCGGCGGCACGATCGGTCAGCGATACGAGCGTATCGATATTCTCGCCGACGAATCCGATCTCGATAGCCGCCTCGGTAGCCGGCGAGAGCTTGAACAGCGACGACCGCACCCACACGTCGGGAAAGTTCTCGACGGCATAATCGTAGAAACGGCTTTCGACCGCGGCGGTGGAGTCCGTCGAGTGCAGCTCCACGAGTATGTTTCCGAAATTGTCGCGCGGGCCGAACGACGAACTGGCCAAATAGTATCGCGGAGGCGACGACCCGACGGTTGCCGACACCCGCCTGACAGCCGGCTGCCGCATAAGCCACCCGCACATCGAGTCGATCCGGCTCGCGGTATAGCGAATGTCGTAGCCGTCGGGCAGGAAGCAGTCGGCACGGAAATATGGTTTGTCGAGCGACGGGAAAAAGTTTTGCGGCATCGTGCGCATAGCGGCAAGCGAGACGGCAAACAGCACCGCTACCGTCGCCACGGTCAGCCACCGGTGCGCCAGAAGCGCCTCGAGCATACGCGTAAAGCGGCGATAGAAGGGTGAAGAATAGGGATCCGCGTCAGCGGCGTGCTTCTTCGGGCGCATAATGCGCAGGCCCGTGAGAGGCGTCTGGGTGAGGGCAAGCACCCAACTCAACATAAGTGAGACGGCCAAAACCGTAAACAGCGGCTTGACCATTTCGGCAACAGCCGATGACGCCATTTGCAGGGGCAAAAACGAGCATACTCCGATAAGAGTCGCACCAAGAAGGTTCCACTTGGGCGCGCTCGCACCCGCGACGAGAGCTTCGGCGACCGGCACCCCGCGATCGATAGCCCGACGGGCATTGTCGACCACGACGATGGCATTGTCCACGAGCATCCCCATCGTGATGATGAATCCGGCGAGCGAAGTGCGGTTAAGCCCCTCGCCCAACGGCAGCATTATGAGCATAGTGCCTCCTATGCAGAACAGCAGCGACGACCCGATGACCACGCCCTGACGCAGTCCCATAATCGACATTATCAATACGACCACTATCGCCACCGACTCCAACAGATTCACGACAAAGCGGTTGTTGGCTTCGCGCGCTATGCGGTCCTCGGGATAGAGGTCGACAAGCTCCAAGCCTAACGGCATCATATTCTCTATTCGTTTCAACTCAGCCTCTATCAACCGGCCGCTGCGCACCACGTCTCGCTGCGGATCGGTCGAGATGCCGATGCCGATGCCACGCTGCCCGTCGATGCGCATGAGAGCCGTCGGAGGATCGGCATACCCGCGCTCGATGCGCGCCACGTCACCCAACCGGAACTGCTTGCCCTCCTGCGAGGTGAGCAGCTGGTCGGCAATATCCCCGAGTGTGCGGTAAGTGCCGCCCTCGAGTATGCGTATCTCCATCTCGCCCGCCTGCTTCTCGCCGCTGTCCACGATAGTATTCTGCTGGCTCATGGCCGCTATGATGCTCTCAGGGCGTATGGCAAAATTGCTCAGCTGCGCAAGGCTGACATATACGTTCACCACGGGTGTCTGCTCGCCGTACAACATCACTTTCTGCACGCCGTCGAGCGTCACCACCCGCGTCTTTATGGTCTGCGCCCAGCGGCGCATCTCGTCGTAATCGATCCCCGCATCGGCCTTGAGTCCGTAATATATTCCGTACAGATCGCCGAAATCGTCGTTCACCGTGATGCCCGACGTTCCGGTCGGCAGCTGCGCCTCGACATTGCGCACCTTGCGGCGCAGCTCGTCCCACATCTGCGGCATTCGGTCGGCGCGTATGGCCGGCGACAGCTCGACGGTTATGCGCGAAAGACCGTAATACGATTCGGATGTTATCTTGTGAACTAACCGCATCGACTGTATCTCCCGTTCGATCGGCTCGGTAACGAGGCTCTCTACCTCCTCGGGCGTGGCCCCCTCGTATCGGGTCACCAGCACGGCGCTCTTGATGACGAACGGCGCATCCTCCTTCTTGCCGAGGTTCATAAACGCATATATCCCGCCCAACAGCATCACCGCCAGCAGGAACCACACCACCTTGGGGCGTCGCAGAGAGTATTCCGTAAGATTCATCGCCGCATTACTCCATTACCGTCACACGCTGACCCTGTCTGAGCCGGTAGACACCGGCCGTCACTACCCTTTCGCCGCCGGCGAGTCCGCTGTCGACTGCTACCATATCCCGCCCGAAGATGCCGCCCAACTGCACCTGCTGCTGCCGCACGCTGTCACCCTCGACCACCCACACGTAGGTCCCGCCCGAAAGCGGCGCATAAATGGCGCTGAGAGGTACTGACACCTCGTCGGAGAAGGCCGAGCGGTCGATCTGCATCGTCACCGTACACGACATACCGGGCGAGATGTCGAACCGGCCGGCAGGCAGCGGCTCGCGCAGCCCGAGCGACACGGGAAAGCCCGAAGCGTCGGACGAGGTCTCGACATACTCCTTGAGATAGGCCGGAAACTTCACTCCCCGATAGTTGTCGAACTCGACGAAATAATGCACTGCCGTGTCGCCCAACAGCTTCAGCCCACTCTCGGGCATCGTGAAGCGGACGCTGCGCGTCACCGGATCGACCAACCGCACTATGCGTTCACCCGCCGCCACGCGCTGGTAGGTATCCACATACTGCTTCTCGATGATGCCGGCAAAGGGGGCGCGCAGCTGGGTCTGCGAGAGTATGTCGTTCATATTCTCGTATGCCGACCGAGCCTGCACGTACGACGTCTGCGCTATCTCGTACTCGGCACGCGACACAGCCTCGTGCTCGAGCAGCCGCTGCGCGCGTTCGAACTGCGCCTTAGCCGTCAGGTAGGCCGACCGCGCAGCTTCGCGCTGCAACTCGTACTCCTTGGGATCGAGTTTGGCGATTACGTAACCCTTGGGAATACTCTTGCCCTCGCTTACATCGATCTGCTCGACAAGGCCGCCGACCTTGAACGCCAGATTGGTCGAATTGTCGGCCGTGGACATGCCGGCAAAATCCTTGTCAATGAAATCGAGCCGCGAGACGGTGTAAACCTTGACCCTGCGTTCGGGAACGGGCGCCGGAGCACTGCTGCGGCAACCGGCCAGCAGAGCAAGCGGCGACAGCAGCAAAACGATACGCAAATACATAGGCTGAAAAAGTTACCGGAACCCGCACGTCGCGGATTCCGGTATGGCTGTCATTCAATTATCGTGCCCGTTGTCAGACGGTAAGTTCTGCTACCGCAGCCCCGATGAACCCTATCAGATCGTCCGGCGCAATGCGTATCTGCAACCCCCGCACACCGGCACTCACATATATGCGGTCGAAACGCCGGCACGACGAGTCGATGAACACGGGAAAAGGCTTCTTCATCCCTATCGGCGAGCAGCCGCCGCGGATGTACCCTGTCGTGGCAAGCAGTTCGCGCACGTGGATCATCTCGGCGCTCTTGTTGCCCGAGATGCGCGCCGCAACCTTCAGGTCGACCTCCCGATCGCCCGCGATAACGCAGACGAAGATGCCGTTGCGATCGCCGCGCAGTACCAGCGTCTTGAATACCTGCTCGATGTTCTCGCCCAACTGCTCGGCCACGTGTACGGCATCGAGATGCTCCTCGTCCACCGCATACGGGATCAATTCGTAAGCTATTTTCGCGCGGTCGAGCAGCCGCGCCGCATTAGTCTTGTTTATCTTTGCCATTGCATTTCGATAATATCTCCTCGATGCGGTTCAGCTCCGCCCCGTCGAATCCGCAGCCCTCCAAAGCTTCCAGATTGTCATCCAACTGCTCCACCGTGCGGGCACCCACCAGCACGCTCGTAACCCGATCGTCGCGAAGGATCCACTTAAGAGCCATCTGCGCCAGACTCTCGCCACGTTCGGCAGCCATAGCCCCGAGAGCCGCAGCTGCTTCAAGATGCGCCGGCGTGAGCAGCACATTGCGCAGCGAGCCGTCTACCCTGTCGGCTCTCGAACCGGACGGGATGCCATTCGCATACTTACCCGTCAGAAGTCCCTGAGCCAGCGGCGAGAAGGCGATCATTCCCACACCGTGCTCCTCGAGCAGCGGCAGCAGGCGCGGCTCGCACCAGCGGTCGAACATCGAATAACGCGCCTGATGGATAAGGCAGGGCGTGCCGTTGACGCGCAGAATTTCGACAGCTCGGCGCGTCTGCGCATCGTCGTAATTGGATATGCCGGCATAGAGCGCCTTGCCGCGGCGCACGGCATCGGACAACGCCCCCATAGTCTCCTCGATCGGCGTATCGGGATCGGGCCGGTGCGAATAGAAGATATCGACATACTCCAACCCCATACGTTTGAGGCTTTGGTCGAGCGAGGCAAGCAGATACTTGCGGCTGCCCCAGTTGCCGTACGGCCCGGGCCACATATCGTAGCCCGCCTTGGTCGAGATCACTAACTCGTCGCGGTAACGCCCCAAACCGGCACGCAGTATGCGGCCGAAATTCTCCTCGGCCGAACCGTACACAGGGCCATAGTTGTTGGCCAGATCGAAGTGCGTAATCCCGCGATCGAATGCCCTGAAGGCTATGCGCGAATAATTCTCGTAGCGGTCCACGCTGCCGAAGTTGTGCCACAACCCCAGCGACAGCCGCGGCAGCCGCAACCCGCTGCGGCCGCATCGCCGGTATTCCATACTCCCGTAGCGGTCATCCGCCGCAATGTACTGTTCCATACTCTTTCCTGTTTTGGTTGCAAAAATATGAATAAGCAAACGCAAATGCAAGTTCACTTTTGGTTTTGCGGTTCATAGCGCCGCATTATGTCGGCGTAAATATTCGCAATATGAATTGCAGCAATTATCGCAGCGAAGATGCGAGCCTCCGCCGCCCGAAGGTTGCGGTTCGGGCGGTCCATTCGGACGCATCTTGTCGCAATATATTACGCAAAATGTTGTTGTGGTTACGCCCCTATTCTCTCGTATCGAATATTCGCGCGCCCACCGTAAAGGGACGGCGTGCGGAGGGAGGCTGCTCACACGACCCGATATTATTACCTACAAAACCAGCGACTTTTGTAACTTATCCCCAGCGGCGTGTCGAATTTTTCATAATCAACACACGCTATTCATATAATGCTGCAGATGTCTCAAGGTAATTCACGAACTCCGTAATCTTATATGGTCTAATTGTAAGTCCTTCTTCGGCTTTGAGCCACCTAATCTGTTTAGATGTATCTGTAAATATTGACGGTGCGACAAAAACGCATTGGGAGTCATTAGCCACATATTTACCCTTAAACTCATCCAAATGGCGAGCAATCGGCCATACTTCCATCATTGTTTGAGTGCGACCCTCTGCCATCGTAACTTCAAGCAGTATGGTGTTGGGGTGCTCTATGCACTCAATATCTCCCTTATTCCCTCCGGCAGTAGATGTGGGCAACCCTGTGTCATCACACGAATAGTTCGGAATAACTCTTACTTCGGGCAGTTTCGACTTAACTGCCAAGGCTGTAAGAAATTCCAGTCGCACCGGATTCGGCAAGAATTTCAGCACGTCATCTTTTGAGGCCTTTCTTTCCGCCAAGTTGTTAAGTTCGTGTTTTATGCACTCCCAATTATAAGTATCCAGCCAATTCTTCAACAACTCTTCACTTTGATTCGGCGTAATCTCTGCTGCGTGTATATCAAACAGATTGCTGTCGATTGTCGCCATATAGTCAAAGTATTCTCGTTCTGTTTCATACTTGCTATATGTCGTATAATGAGACAGTACATATTCAACCTTTTCATCTTCCATATGGTTGATGTCAATGAATCGGCCTGCACCACGCAACGAAATCAATCCCGTAAGTCGCATTTTACGAATAAACTCGTCAGGGTATTCATCCATTATAGACTTAGGCTTGAATTTTTTGAACTCTCCGCCCATTATCTCATTAGTGCAGATGTCGATAATAACTTCATCGCTTGGATTGTAACTATGTTCAGCCCTTAACAATTTTATTCTTTGGTAAAGAGCCTCGGCATCATTGTCTTTCCAAAATATCAGCAATGGAAGCTCTCGACGAGATATCCCCGCTCCTTTATATTCCGGATCAGCGTTGAGTTTCTTAATCGTTTGAAGCAGCAATATCAACGGCACATTATCATTCAGCACTCGCACAAATGGATTGTTCCTTTGGTACTTGCACATCGCCTGCAAGAAGGCTTGCTGTTCATATTCCGGATGTTCCTCTTGTGCCACCAACGAGCCTCCAGAAATCTCTACCGAATATATGGATGCAAACTTTGTCCCCAGTTCAGAAAAGAGAATTGGTTCATTCGGAGCGTAGTAAACAAATCCCAACTCTTTGGGAAAGTCGTAGAATGTTGCAAATCGGGATGGAAATCCCTTTGCGAAGCCAGCTTCTTTATGATTTTGAGGATTGTGTTTCAAGATATATTGCACTTCTTTGTCTGTCAAAATATTATCTGCAAACTCCCCTTGCGGAGATGATGCCCACTTGTCTTTAATGGCTGCTGTTGTCTTCATAGGCCGATATAACCCATATCGGATTATTTCTCCAACAATCTCTGTTGCCAAATCATCAGATAATACTTGCCCATCAAATTTCTTGAGCACCCACAACAGAGCTTTCAATCGTTGGGGATTGCGGACTGTCGTTGTAAACAGCAACGGTTTGTACTCAGCGTTTCTCGGCATAGTCAGTAGTTTGTTACTAATACTTCGTTAAAATCTTTAATTGTGTTGTCGTGATAACTAATATAGTTGCTCGTTATCGGATGAACTTCATATTTAGAACACCAACTTGTAAAGATTGTATTTTCCCGTCCCTTGTAATGCGTTACATTGGAAATCGCAAAACGAATTCCACGCTCATTCAACTTATCCAACAAAGCCAGCAACTCTATCTCGTTCTTATCGTTCCAAAGTTTGTTGTACTCGCTAAATGTTATCAGATATGGCGGGTCTAAATATATGAAATCTCGTTCCGATAGATCTAATCCTTTTATAAATGCTTTATAATCTTTATTATACCACGAAGGATGTTTTAATGTGACCTGCTCAAAATATTCATTCAGTGTGGCGACAACATTAGCATTAAAGTCTACATTCCCAACAGGAAGATTGAAGTCTCCATTCTTATTGAAGCGCAACATACGATTGAACCCGTAGATAAGCAGCAGGTATAAAAGAGTCATATCTTTTTGAGATGCTTGATTGAAGTCGTCTCGCATTCTGGTATATGCAGCCTTATTGAACCTAGCGAAATAGGTTTTCTTAAAAGCCTGTTTTAATTCTTTGGGAATGATGTCCTCTTTGTAAGAGCGCGATAGCCCATATTGACATACCAATTTGTCAATTAAGGCAAACAACTTATCCGGATTATTGGCGCATTTACACAAATGCTTATGCAGTTTGATAACATAGGGGTCGATATCATTAAGGCAATACGTATTGGCTTGCGCATTCATAAAAACAGAGCCGCCTCCCACAAAAGGTTCTACGAAAGTATCTATCTCTTGTGGAAAGTATTGCCTTATCTCGTTGATAAGTTTGTATTTATCTCCAACGTAGAAAAAAGGAGATCTCAATATCTTATCATTCATCGCTGCACTTCTGTTATAAACAAAAGCTCTTTATGATCTATAAACTCTGTTTTCCCTGTATTAAAACACTTATGAGCGCAATCATATATTGTGGTCTTACCCCTTTGCTCCAAAATAGAACGAATCTCTTCCAGCGTAATCTTGTTTTTGGAAGACCCGCTTTTAGAGTCATAAGTGTTGTTGTATGATACTGCAATATATTTGACCTGCAATTTCATAATTAGGTCTCTGAATGCCGCAGCCGCACTTGTCGTGCAATACGCGCTCATATTTTGAGGCTTCGGTTTCATTGCCACACCATATAACTCCGGTTTTTCCCAAGTTATCAAATTTTCGTAGATGTGATAGAACCTGCTGTATTGACGAGAGTTGTATGGCGGGTCTAAATATGCCACATCTGCGCTTACACGCTCTGCCAGCAAATTAGAATCTTCACGATATATCACTACCGACTTTGGCGATAGCGGCTTAATCAACTGCAATGTTAAAGGGTGATAAGGTATCGACTTCTTAATATACGCATCGAAATGCCCGACAGTATTTGCGATCTTGTCAATACTATATATCAATGATGCCAATAAAATCGCATACTCTTTTTCTGTTAATGACCTTCTATGCCTTTCGATGTCCTCTCTTATCCAGCCAATAAGTTTGGCATTTTTATAATCAAAGAACTTATCTCCGAAATTATCCGAGAAATAATTATCAGGTATATCAGCGGGATTTATACGATTGTATCGTGCAAGCAAGCCTAACAGTTTTGCATCTTCATACTCACCACCGCCAAAGAATGCTTTATATATGATATTATTTGAATAGAGAAAATCGTTCATAATAATAATGTCAGCATATGGGATAACCGCCTTTGATACAGATGCAGTACCCGCAAACACATCAAAGAAACTATGAAAACCGCCCGTATGTTCACGAATGATATTCATAATCCATTGTGTAAGCTTCGCCTTGTTACCTATATAACGTCGGCTCTCCAACTCGAATCGTTTAGCGCTACCGTCAGAAACTTCGGGGAATAAGGAGGGTGTTGTGCCGAATCTTATTTTTTCGGCAGCAACCTGTATTACCTCCAATTTATACTCATTATCCCCGTCAAGAGTAAATAATATCTTCTCCGAGCCAAGCAATACCAACGACTTGTGTTCATCGCAACCATACAAGCGCACCAAGTGTATTACTTGGTCTTTAGTCGGGAGTCGTCTGCCATTTTCAATGCGACTGAGCAATGTGGTATCTATATTCGTACGCTTGCAAACCTCTTGTAACGGTAAATTTAGTTCCTCTCTAACACCTTTAAGATATTGTCCTATCGATTCCATTTATTTAACACTTGACAATTTTTGTCAAAATTAGAAGAAATAATTATTATATGCAAACTTTGCGATAAGAAAAATGTTTGGCGAAGCCAACTGACACGTGCGAAGCACGGTTTTTATACGTTTTGTGATGCCGCCGCCAAAGGCTTCGGCCCGCGCGATTCAAAGAAGCCGCACATACTTCCACTGTTTACCACAAGTTTCAGATGCGCTGCATTCCGCGGTTAGACGGATGCTTTTGCCGGCTGGAAAAACCGGCAGGCAGCATCGGATAAGACGAAAAATGCTAACTTTGCGTTCCGAAACATATCCGCTCGCCGAGCGGAACAGCACATATAATGATACACCATGGAACGACGACAGAAAGTATTCGATTATCTCGACTCCCTCTCGATACGCTACGAGTGGTACGAACACCCCGAAGCACCCACGATCGACATCGCGCGGCAATATTGGCGCAATGACGGCTCGACGCACTGCAAAAATCTGTTTTTCAGGAATCACAAGGGCGACCGTCACTATTTGGTCTGCTTCGACTCGTCGCGCAATATGGCCATACACGATCTCGAGCACCGTCTGCATCAGGGCAAACTGTCGTTCGCCTCGCAGCAGCGCATGGAGCGCTACCTCGGGCTGCTGCCGGGGTCTGTCTCGCCGTTCGGTCTGATCAACGACGAGCAGCACCATGTCCATCTGTTTCTCGACGAAAATCTCCGCCGATGCCCGTCGCTCAGTTTCCACCCCAACGACAACCGCGCCACGGTGGTAATATCGCGCGAGGAGTTCGAGCGTTACCTCGCCGCTGTCGGAAACAGCTACGAATATATCGAACTGTACTAAAGCAGCGGAGCCACGTACTTGGCCAGCAGGTAGCCCCCGCCGAGCAGCCACGCAAAGAGTATGGCCGCAAGCAGAAACGGCTTGGCGCCGGCCGCGCGGAATTTGTCTATGCTCGTTTCAGCGCCCAATGCGGTCATAGCCATAGTAAGCAGGAAGTTATCCAACCAAGTTATACTATCGATAACAGCCGCCGGCAGCGATACTACAGAGTTAAGCCCTATCACCGCCAAAAAGCCGAATGCGAACCACGGCACCGTAATGCCGCCCTTTCGCGCCGAGCCGTCCGACGGGCGGCGGCGTGCCAGCAGCAGGCTCATCACCAGCAGCACCGGTGCCAGCATCATCACACGGATCATCTTGACTATGACGGCCGTATCAGCGATTGTACCGCCCATAGCATTGCCGGCGCCCACCACGTGCGCCACTTCGTGCAGCGTCGAGCCGGTGTATACGCCCATCTGCTCAGGTGTCAGATCGACCGCCCCGCTGCGATACATCGCAGGATAGAGAAACATCGCTATCGTACCGAATATGACTACCGTAGATACAGCCACAGCCGTTTTGTGAGCCTCACCGCGCACGACAGGTTCGGCGCCGAGCACCGCCGCAGCGCCGCATATCGCACTGCCGGTAGAGGTCAGCAGCGCCAAATCGCGATCCATACGCAGCAGACGTCCCGCAATGATACCCAGCAGCAACGTGCCGCAAACTATTACAAGGTCTACCACCACGGCCGAAAGCCCCACCTCGACCACGCTCTGAAACGTGAGCCGAAAGCCGTACAGCACGATACCCGTACGCAGGATCTCCTTGGTGCAGAACTTGATACCCGGCACCCACGTCTCCGGCAGGCGGTTGCGCAGACTGTTGGCATAGAGCATGCCCAAAATGATTCCGACGATCAGCGGACTGAGCGACAGGCTGCGCACCCACTCGGTTTCGGCGATATAGAACGCCGAGCAGGCAAACAGTGCGATGAGCAGAATGCCATGCAGGGTGCTGCTCCGTTTTTCATTGAAAATAGCCATATCGTATCAAATCTTATCTCAAAGTCAGATCGGGTTCGAACAGCGGCGCCGAAAATTCGTGCCGTCCGCCTAATCCGAAACGCAAATATGTAATCGGCAGCCCCTCGGCAAGGAAACGTGTTTCGTATGCCGTCTTGATCGAGAGCACCTCGTCGGCCGTGCCGTGACCGTATATGTCATTGTCGCACACCTCAACCGGAAGGCCGTTGCACTCCGCCACGGCACGTGTGTAGAGATGCAGGTGCTGCGAGTCGGTTTTGAGATTCACGGCTCCGTCCGGCTTCAGGAAACGGCTGTAGCAGCCGAGGAACAGCGGAGCGGTAAGGCGCTTCTTTATACGGTTTTTGCGCAACTGCGGATCGGGAAAGGTTATCCACAGCTCGTCAACCTCGTTCTCGGCTAAAAACGACTCGATGAACTCGATGCGCGTACGCAGAAAGCCCACGTTGGGCATCTCGTTCTCGGTAGCGGTCTTCGCACCACGCCACATACGCGCCCCCTTGATGTCGACGCCGATGAAGTTGCGGTCGGGATAACGGGCCGCCAACGCTACGGTGTACTCGCCGCGGCCGCAGCCCAGCTCCAACACTATCGGGTTGTCGTTATGGAAAAAATCGCTGTTCCAATGTCCTTTCAGCGGGTGGTCGCGATGAAATATCTCTTCGAACTCAGGTTGTACGAAGTTCTTGAACGTAAGATTTTCGGCAAAACGCCTCAGTTTGTCTTTACCCATTTATTCTGTCGGTTCTTCTTTGCTGATTTCGATTCCTACGGCCGTCACACCCTCGACGCCGTTCACGGGCGCTATATCGAAACGGTAGTCGCCCAAAGCCGAAAGCCGCGCATGCATACGGAACGGCTCGACCGTTTCCGAATCGCGCGATACATCGCCGCGACGCGGCGGCACCGCTATCTCGATACGCTCCTCAGCCCTGAGCGAATCTGGCGTCAGGACCGTAATGCCGAGACGCAAGTCGCGGCCGGCAAACCGCTTGTCGTAACGCAACACAATCTTCAGGGTGCGCAGCGAAACCGTATCGTCGTTGGTGTAGACCACCGTCTTGCGCTCGCCGCCGTTCCACCCTGCCGGATCGACGCTCGCGACGACCGAATCGATGCGGGCCATACACCCCACAGCGATCACGGCCACTGCCGCAGCGACTATCGCCCGTTTCATTGCTTCTTCTCCGGAGCGTTGTTCTGACGCGCCGCTCCTTCGCCGCGGTTACGCTGCCGGTTGTTGTTGCGGCCGCCGCGGTTGAAGCCGTTCTGCCGGCGCTCGCCCGAACGGTGCTCCTGCGGCTGCTTATCTGCCTGCTCGCGCGGCGCCGGATTATCTACCGCCTTGTCGGCCGGCTGCTGCGGACGGGGCTGGCGCTGCTCCTTCGGCCGGTTCTCTCCCACCTCGGGTTTGTCGCCATGATCCTTGCGCGTGCCATTGCGGCGGCGCTTCTTGGTCTTGTCGAAGCGGGTAATGCTCTCCTCGCCTATGGCATTCACGAAACTCGGTTCCTTCGCCACCTGTTCCGTCTTCTCGCCAACGAGCGTATCGACCTTGCGGCCGCGGCGGTTGGCCGCTATGATTTCGCGCACCCGCTCAATAGGCAGGGTGATGATATTCGTCAACGCATTGGGCGAACTGCTGAACGACATCGTACGCCCCAGAATATCGCTCTTTACCAAATAATACTCGCCGTCGAGAGCCTGCAGCGGCTCCTTGACGCGCGGAAATTCGCGGCGGGCATCGGAGTACGAATCGTACTCGTACACCAAACAGCACTTGAGCTTGCTGCACTGGCCGGCCAGCTTCTGCGGGTTGAGCGAGATCTCCTGCACGCGTGCAGCATTGGTGGTAACGGACGAGAACGACGGTATCCACGATGCGCAGCACAACTCGCGGCCACAAGCACCCAGACCGCCGATGCGGCCCGCCTCCTGACGCGCGCCGATCTGTTTCATCTCCACACGGATGCGGAACTGCTCGGCGAATACCTTGATAAGTTCGCGGAAATCGACGCGTTCGTCGGCGATATAGTAGAATATGGCCTTGATCTTGTCGCCCTGATACTCCACATCCCCGATTTTCATATTCAGTCCCATCTCGGCAGCGATGCGCCGTGCGCGGATCATCGTGTCGTGCTCGAGGGCGATGGACTCCTGCCACCTCTCGATATCGTAAGGTTTAGCCTTGCGGTACACCTTCTTAAATTCGCCGCCCTGAGGCGTGAAGCCGATGCGGAACATCTGACGGGCCACCATATCGCCCGTGAGCGACACTATGCCTATGTCATGCCCGGGCGAAGCCTCGACGGCGACGATATCGCCCCGCTTGAGCTGCAGACCGTTCACATTGCGGTAGTAGCTGCGGCGCGTATTCTTGAAACGCACCTCGACGATATCGTCGGGCAGATTATTCGGATACGCCTCCAGCCAATCCGTTGAGTGCAGTTTGAAACACCCCTCGCAGGGCGTGGCAGAGCACTCGCTGCCGCAGTTGCAGAAAGTGCAGCCGCGTCCCATATCGGGCTTGTTGCAGGAGTCGTTATACTGTATTTTATCTTCCATTGTATGCTTTCGTTTTGCTCTATTCGTACAAAGGTACGAATTTTTGACGGTTACGCAATACCTGCCGACGATTTATGCTCGCGGCACCCGCCGGCGGTAGCGCATATTGAGCAGGACTGCAGCGATCGACAGGCCGAAGATATATCCGCACCACAACCCCTCGGGACCCCACCCGAAGACGAAAGCGCAGAGATATCCCACCGGCAGATTGATGACGATATAGGCCAAAAAGGCTATCACCGTAGTTATGTTCACATCCTTCATACCGCGCAAAATGCCGACCGAAATCGTCTGCATACCGTCCGAGATCTGGAACATAGCCGCCAAGATCAGCAGCGACGAGGCGATATCGATAACCCCTGCATCGGGTGTGAATACGGCCGGCAGCACTCCCCGCAGCGATATGAACAGCAGCGCCGCGATCATATTCCAAGTCAGACATACGTGGTACGACGATGCTGCAACAGTTCGCAGCAGCCGCCAGTCGCCGGCTCCGTAGGCGTGGCTTATGCGAATCGTGGTGGCGGAGCTGATGCCCACGACCACCATATACGTGGCATTCGACAATGTGGTCGTGATCTGATTGGCTGCAATTTCTGTCGTTCCGATCCACCCCATCATAATCGAGGTAATGATGAATGCCGAACTCTCCAGCGTCATCTGCATAGCTATGGGCAATCCCATTTTGAAAAGCTGCCTAATACGCGCACAGTTGCAGCGCACCTTCGCGAGCAGAGCCACATAAGGCCGCGTGGTACGGCTCAAGAAGAAGTAAGCGACAACGGCCACAGGCATCACCGCACGCGATATCAGGGTTGCAAGTCCGGCTCCGCCGGCGCCCATAGCCTCGAAGCCGAAATGTCCGTATATGAACACCCAGTTCAGAAATATGTTCAGCGCATTGCAGCCGATTACGATGATCATCGCAGTAGTGGTATTGCCCACGCCCTCGAGGAACTGCTTGAAGGCGCCGTATATCATCAGCGGGACCATACTGCACACCACATAACGATAGTAAGGCAGCGCAGCATCGACCACCTCGGGCGGCTGGCCGAGCCGATACATTACGGGAATGAACGCAAACTGCACGGCTGTCACCGCCACACCGGCGAGCGTATAGAACAGTATGGCGTTCTTCAGGCAGTCGGTCATCTCCCGAGTCCTACCCTGAGCATACAGTGCGCCAACGATCGGGGTTATGCCCAGCGTGATGCCTATGCCGAAGATGAACAGGATGAAAAACACGCCGCTGCCAAAGGCTACGGCAGCCAGCGGCAGTGCGCCGAGCCGGCCGACCATAGCATTGTCGGCAAACTGCACCACCACCTGTCCCAATTGCGAAAGAACGACCGGCAGCGCCAGTCGGAACAGGGCACGGTAGTGCGAACGGTATTTTGCAATAGAAACCATACTTTCGTCGTCGAAAGGTTGCAAAGATACGAAGAATTTTACAGAAAGCAGGGTTTCTTAGGCGTTTTGCTGCGGGCGCGAATATTCGCGCCCGCCCTCCGCCCCTTGGGACGGGCTGAAGCCAGTGTGGCACGCTGGGCGAGGCCGCGGCTCGCGCGGCCCGTTGGGCAGCAAAAATCGAGGCTGCAATCTATTGCGCAACTGCCACGGAGCAATGACTATATAAAACCGATTATTCCGGCAATGCCGGCTGTCCGCCGGTCGGTTTGAAGCATACAGCCTGACCTCCGCCGGCGGCCATGCGTATCTCAAGCGAATCGGCCGCTGAGACCACGCGTTCGGTAATTGAATACGAAGTCGGATTGCTCTGCCAGTGGGCATCGTCGCCGTCGGCATATATCGTCGCGCGATAACGTGTACCAGCTTCCAAAAAATCGAGCGGGACAGTAACTGTACGCGGCTCCTCATCGGTCACTGCACCGAGGAACACCTTGTCGCCGGCACCGCGCACCACCACTACATAGTCGCCCACTTCACCGGCCACAGCACGAGACCAGTCGCAGTCGGGATCGAAATCGCGGAAGAACTGGAATGCCGGATGTCCCTCGTAATGCTCGATCATATCCGAAGCCATCTGCAGCGGAGAGTAGAGCACCACCCAGTCGGCCAGCTGCTTGGCGAGCGTAGTATTGACACGGCTGTTGCCGCGGTCCTGATCGTTCCAGCGCACGCGGCGCGGCGAGTTGCGCGTATTCTCGAACAGTATGTCGAACGTCCCGGGCGTATAGTCCATCGGTCCGGCCAGCAGGCGCGTAAATGCCAGCATCGCCTGATGCTCGGGCGGATTGCCCGCACTCCAAGCATTCCACTCCATACCGCGGGCGCCCTCGCGGGTCATCATATTGGGATACGTACGTCGTATGCCGGTAGCCTTTATCGGCTCGTGTACATCGAGTGTAGTGCGATGCGCAGCCGCAGTCTCCACCACCTTGCGGTAGTGCCGCACGCCGTACTGGCCGTGGTGCGACAGCCCCTTGGGAATACCTCCGGCATAACCCGTCTTGACACAGTGAATGCCCCGATCGGCATACCAGCCGTATGCGGCATCCAGCTGACGCTCGTAGTTGGGTATATTGCCGCCCGTCTCGTGGTGGCCGATAATCTTCACGCCGCGCTGGTCGGCATAGCGGACTATGCGGTCGATATCGAAGTCGGCATACGGTTTTGTGAAGTCGAACGACTGTCGTCCGCCCCAGCTCTCCCAGCCTTCGTTCCAGCCCTCGAACAGGACGGCGTCGATACCGTTGCGCGCCGCGAAATCGATATACCGCTCGGCATTGGCCGTGGTAGCTCCGTGCCGCTCGTCCATCGTCCACGATTCCACTCCGAGGTGCATCCCCCACCACACGCCTACATACTTCATCGGGCGGATCCAGTCGGTGGTCTCCAGCGCACAAGGCTCGTTCAGGTTCAGTATGAGCGACGAATTAATCAATCCGACAGCCTCGCGGGCGATCTGCAGCGTCCGCCACGGAGTGACGAAACTGCCGGCCTTGCGCACCAGCACGCCGTCGGGCCACGGCGCCAGCTGCGACTTCAGTCCGGCATCGCTGCGGCGCAGCGTCATCTCGGCGAAGTCGGTCAATGCCGCCTCGTGAATCGATCCGTACAGGCCGTCATCGGTACGGAACGTGAACGGAGTGTTGGCATCCTCAACCTCGGCGATAGGCTGCGTGCGGTAGAGCAGCTCGTATGTATCGTAGTTGGCCGGAATCGACCACGCCGTACCGTTAGCTGCGATGCGGAATGCGGTGGTTTCGTCCATAATACGGATCGAATCGGCGCCCGTCGCATACTCGTATCGGAAACCCAATCCGTCGTCGAACACTCTGAAGCGGAGCGTAAGACGGACGCTGTCGCCGTTTTCCAGTTCGACCGCCATCTCGTTGTAGCGGCATTCCATATGTTTGTTTTCGCCCCACGGCTGCGTCCACGGCTCGTCCACGGACGAATGTGCGACATCGCGTATCTCGAACCCGCTGCCGAGCTGCGCTTCGCGGGCGTCGAATCCCAGCGGCGACTGCGCTATAAGTTCACGGCCATCCACGGCGACCGTATAACTCATTGCGCCGAGGCTGTCCACCTCCATACTAAGGCGTATCGATCCGTCGGGCGAGGTGACCGAGGCGTTATCGCAACGGCATCCGGCCAAACAGGCCAGCGCCACTATCGAATATAAATATCTCATAACTGAATCCTTTAAAAAAACCGCGTCTGCCGACCTTGTCAGCCTTCAGACGCGGCACCACAAAACTAACCTTCCATACGGGAGCTATCCTCAGCGCCGCCTCAGTCACGGGCAGGCTGCTGCTATTTGTTGTCGGTGTCCAAACGGTTCAGTGCGAAAGCGTATGCTCCCACCGAAATCGCCCGACTGGCACCTAATTTAGAGATCATAACGCCGATACGCTTCATCGGGTCGTAGATGACGCTGCGATCGGTGCCGTAGACCTTCAGTTCGCGCTGTTCGCCGCGGGCGAAAGCATCAAATTCGCCGTCGCTGTCCAGATCGAACACCCGCATCTGCACGCGGTCGATACGGTCGCCGCGCAGAGTCGAGATCCTGCCGCGCATCTCCTCGAGCAGCGAAGGCATAAAGTATTTCGATGCCGCGGTGATGCCGCCGCCGATAACCACCAAACCGTCCATCATCGTCGCAGCCGATGCCATAGCATAACCTGCCACCTCGCCCATTTCGGCGAAGGCGCGGCGGGCGGCGTTAGCATCGCCTTCGCGCTTGCCCTCGGCGATATCGAAGATGTCCTTGGGTTCGAGCAGCGGATCGAAAATGCCCGAAAAATCGGAGTAGCAGCGCTTCACGGCACGCACGGCCACACCCTCCTCGACTATCAGATCGGGACGCTTCTTGTGCGGCAGGCACCACGTCTCCACGCAAGAGTTGTCGCCGCGGTTAAGCTGTCCGTTGATCACGGCGCCCATACCGAAGCCGGTGCCGAACGTATATCCTATAAGGTTATGGAACTGCTTGTTGCATCCCATATCGCGCAAGCGTGCATTCACCTCGGGCAGTGCGCCGCCGAGAGCCTCGCCGTAGGCGAACAGATCGCCGTCGTTGTTGATGAATACGGGTATGCCGAATGTCGCCTCGAGAAACGGGCCGAGAGCCACGCCATCGCGGAACGAGGGGAAGTTGGGCAGATAACCGCCTATGATGCCGTTGGGATAGTCCGCCGGCCCGGGGAATGCAAAGCTGATCGCCACAGGCTGGTCCGGCAGCTGCGAGATGATCCGGCGAAAGCCGTCCACCATCGTCTTGAGACACAGATCCAAGCTATGCGCATTCGAGGGAACGGTCAGCGGATTGACTATGAACTGATTCGACTGCATCGCGCCGAAGACGAAATTGGTACCTCCGGCATCGAGCGTAATTACGATTCTGTTATCGTGCTGATACATCTTATTGTAATGTTTAGGTTGACAGTATTATTTTTCAAGGCTCATCGAATAGGGGCGCGCATCGTCGGCCGTACCGCGCGAGGTATTGGGCTGCTCCGACATCGAGATCTCTATCTTCGCGCCCTTAACGAGTTCGGAGTGGCGCAGGAAATTGCGGTCGCAGCTTGCACCGTTGACCTTCAGCGCGTCGATATAGCGGCGTTCAGGAGCGTTGTTCGCCGCCTCGATCTCGATGCGCTCGCCGTTTTCGAGAGTCACGACAGCACGGCGGAACAGCGGCGAGCCTAACACATACTCGTCCGATGCGGGGCATACCGGATAGAATCCCAAGGCCGAGAAGACATACCACGCCGAAGTTTGCCCGTTATCCTCGTCGCCGCAATAGCCGTCCGGAGCGGCCGAGTAGAGGCGGTCCATAACCTCGCGGGTCCAGTATTGTGCCTTCCACGGCGCGCGGGCGTAATTGTAGAGGTATATCACGTGCTGTGCGGGCTGGTTGCCGTGGGCATAATTGCCCATATCGGCCACCTGCATCTCCGTAATCTCGTGGATGCGGAATCCGTAATAGCTGTCGTCGTAGACAGGCGGCACGACGAACACCGAGTCGAGCATCGCGACGAACTCACTGTCACCGCCCATAAGGTCGATAAGGCCCTGCACGTCGTGGAACACGCTCCACGTGTAGTGCCAAGCATTGCCCTCGGTGAATGCGTCGCCCCATTTGTAGGGGCTGAACGGAGACTGGAACTCGCCATTCTCGTTGCGGCCGCGCATCAGACGCGTCTCGGCGTCGAAGACGTTGCGATAGTTGCGGGCGCGCGAAGCCCACTTCTGCAACTCCTCCTCGGGACGCCCCAGCTTGCGGGCTGTCTGAAGGATGCACCAATCGTCATAGGCGTACTCCAGCGTGCGGGCCACATTCTCATTGATATTGACATCGTAGGGGATATATCCGAGGCTGTTGTAAAACTCGTGGCCCAATCGTCCCGACGAGTTCACCTCGGGGTGGACATTCTCGGTAGCGTAGACCATAGTATTGTACAGCAACTCCATATCTTTCTCGTTCACGCCCTTGACGAAGGCGTCGGAAACCACCGAGGCAGAGTTGTTGCCCACCATGCAGCCGCGGTGTCCCGGGCTGCTCCACTCGGGCAGGAAACTGTTTTCGCGGGCTATGTTGGCCAGCGCCTGCTGTATCTCGGCATTGACCGAAGGATAGACCAAGTTGAGCAGCGGGAACAGGCAGCGGAACGTATCCCAAAAACCGGTGTCGGTATACATATAGCCATCGCATATCTGGCCGTTGTAGGGGCTGTAATGCACCGTGCGGCCATCGGCGGTAATCTCGTAGAACTTACGCGGGAAGAGCACCGAGCGGTAGAGGCAGGAGTAGAACGTACGGTACTGGTCCATAGTGCCGCCCTCGACGGCGATACGGCCGAGGATGTCGTTCCAGCGGGCCTGCGCCTTGTCGCGCACCGCGTCGAACGAATCGCCGCCCAGCTCGCGCAGGTTCTGCTCGGCCTGCTCGAGCGATATGAACGACGAAGCCGTGCGAACGCCCACCTGCTCGCCGCGGCGCGTAGCAAAACATATCTTGGCCACCGCGTGGTCACCCTCGACTGCATAGCGCAGTTCATCGGTGCGGGCGGTATTCTTGGCGGAGTTCATATCCGTCACCGCCTCCACCTCGAACGGGCGGTCGAACTCCACCACGAACCAGTTGCGGAAGTTGTCGGGCACACCCCCGCTGTTACGGGTGGTATAGCCCACGATACGCCGACGCTCGGGCTGCACCTCGATCATCGATCCGCGGTCGAAGGCATCGACCACGATGCCGCACTCGTCGCTCTCGGGAAATGTGAAGCGCATAGCCGCGGCACGCTCCGTCGGAGCGATCTCCGCCGTGATGTCGTGATCGGCCAGATAGACTGAATAGTAATACGGCTTGGCCGTCTCGCTCTTGTGCGAGAACCAGCTTGCGCGGCTCTCCTCGTCGAGCTTGCCCCTGCCCTTGACGGGCATTATCGAGAACTGGCCGTAATCGTTGATCCACGGCGAGGGCTGGTGCGTCTGCTTGAAGCCGCGAATGGTCTTCGCGCCGTAGGTATAGGCCCAGCCGTCGCCCATCTTGCCGGTCTGCGGCGTCCAGAAGTTCATACCCCACGGCATAGCTATGGCAGGATAGGTGTTGCCGGTGGAGAGCGAGTAATCGGACTCGGTGCCCACCAGTGTCGAAACGTACTCCTCAGGGGCGAACGTCTGCTCCAAGGGGCACGTGCCGCAGCAGCCTGTCAGAAGTGCGGCCGCAAGAATAGTCGAAAAACCGTATTTCATAATCTTCATTTATTGTATCGAATTTAACAGATCGAGTTTGCCGTCGTCGATAAGTTTGATTATCAACTCACCGAACAGCGTATTCTGCCAAGCGAACCACTCGCGGGTGAATTTTTCGGCGTTGTCCTTGTGGAACGACTCGTGAATGAAGCCGCAGCCGGCATCGGTCGCCAGCAGCTGCTCGATGCAGTGGCGTATCTCGGCATCGTCCGTCGAAGTGAAGGCGCGCATCATAATGCTCATCGGCCAAATAGCCTCGACGCCGATATGCGGGCCGCCGATGCCCTCGCCTGCACGGCCGCGGTAGAAGTAGGGGTTGTCCTCGCTCCATACGAAGCGGCGTGTATTGCGGTAAATGGGATCATCCAACGACACATCGCCCAAATAGGGCATCGAAAGCAGCGAAGGGACATTGGCGTCGTCCATAAGGAAACGGTTGTCGAAGCCGTCCACCTCGAATGCGTATATCTTGCCGTATTTCGGATGGTCGTACACTGCGTATTCGCGCAATGCGGCGGCCACCTCGTCGGCCAGCGAGCGGCAGCTGTCAGCCAGCTCGGTCTCGCCGTTCACCGTGGAGAGTATCTCGGCGGCCTTGCGCAGCGAGGTGACGGCAAAGAAGTTCGACGGCACGAGGAACTCGAACGTGGTAGCATCGTCCGACGGGCGGAATGACGAGGCTATCAAGCCCACCGGACGCACCGGATTGCCGCGGCCGACGCAGCACTTGGTGTCGAGCTGGCGATCTGTAACGCGCAGAAACTCGTACTCGCCGTGCCCCTCCTTGCGCTGCTGGGCTATCATCGTCGAGAGTATGCCACGCATAGCCTGCACCCACTCGGCACCGAACACCGAGTCGTCGCCCGTGGTTTTCCAATAGTGGTATGCCAGACGTATGGGATAGCAGTGCGAATCGATTTCCCACTTGCGCTCGAAAACCCACGGGTCGCGCGGCATCTCGTCGGCCTCGTTGCCCGCACCGGTAGCCCCGTCATTGAATGCGTTGGCATACGGATCGATATTTATCAACTTGAACTGGCGGTTGATAACGCCGGCGATCATCCGCTTCAGCTTCGGATCGCGATCGGCATACTGCACGTAGGGCCATACCTGTGCGCCTGAGTCGCGCAGCCACATCGCTGGAATGTCGCCCGTATAGACATACGTATCGGGCCGCCCCTGCTCGTCGTCGCGGTAATGCACCGTCGTGTCGAGTGTATTGGGGAAGCAGTTGCCGAACATCCACCTGAGTTTGGGGTTGGCCAGCAGCGACTGCACCCGCACGATCTCCTGCTCGATAGCCGGAGAGACGAAAAGCCTCTTTTCAGGTGCCGGACGGTTCGAAACATACACGCTGTCATCCTCGGTGCGGTACCACAGGCAGGGAACGTTGTCCATCTCGATCTCGAGACGGCCGCCGGCCGCTATATCCTCGAAATCGATATAATTCTTCTTGTATGGCAGGCCGTTGAGGCGGATGCTGCGTATGTAGCGGTTAGCTTCGGAGTTGTTGTTCACCTCGATAACGAACTCGCCGCCCGCGACCTTGATCGTTGCGCGGTCTACCGACGGCGAACCGAACCAGTAGCGGCCGCCCGCAGGCTCGACCTGATACATACCCAAGGCCGACAGCACATACCACGCCGACATCTGACCGACATCCTCGTTACCCGACAATCCGTCAGGAGCATCGCGATAGAGCGTGCGCATAACCTCGCGGACACGGTCGGCCGTTTTCCACGGTTCGTCGAGCATCGTATAGAAATAGAGCACGTGGTGACTCGGCTCGTTGCCGTGGGCATACTGGCCGATGAGTCCCGAAATATCGGGCGAAGTCTCGGCGCCCTCGACCACCGAACTTACTGTAAACAGCGAGTCGAGCTTGGTTATCAGCTGCTCGCGCGAGCCGAAGCACTCGGTCAAGCCCTTCAGATCGTGCGGAACCAGCCACGTGTACTGCCAGCCGTTGCCCTCGCAATAGTCGTCCTCGCGGTGTGTCGAGGCAAAGGGGCTGAACGGTTCGCGGAACTTGCCTTTGGAGTCGCGGCCGCGCATAAACCGCGTAGCCGGATCGTAGAAGTTGCGGTACGAGCGGCTGCGGGCGGTGAAGTAATCGGCCGTCTCGGCATCTCCCAACTCGGCGGCCGCCTGAGCCAGCGCCCAGTCGGCTATGGCATACTCCATATCGTAAGCCACCGACTCGTTGAAAAGGTCGCATGGAATATAACCGTACTGCTTGCGCAGGTCCTGTCCGCGCTCGTCGAGCATCGCCGAGGTGCGCATAGCTTCTAATGCCAGCTGCCTGTCGAAGCCGTCGTAGCCCTTGGTCACGGCATCGGCCACAACGCAGATGCCCGGGTTGCCGACCATACAGTCCGTCTCGCAGCCCATCAGATGCCAAACGGGCAGTTTGCCCTGCTGGCGATATATGTGCAGCATCGTATTTACCATATCGTTCACCTTCTCGGGGTGGATGATGCTCATCAGGGGGTGAGCGGCGCGGTAGGTGTCCCACAGCGAGAAAGTGGTATAATTGACGAAGCCGTCCGAGGAGTGCGCCACGCCGTCGGCACCACGGTAATCGCCATTGACGTCGCACAGCAGCGACGGTGCTATCATCGTATGATACAGCGCCGTATAGAATATTCTGCGGGCACTCTCGTCCGAAGTCTCCACGGCTACCTTCGACAGTTCGCGGTTCCACTTGGCATCGGCTGCGGCGACTGTCGCATCGAAATCCCAGCCAGCCAGTTCTGCGGCCATATTTTCGCGGGCATTCTCGACGCTCACCGGCGACAGAGCCACTTTGACATATATCGTGCGGTCGGCAGCGGGAGCAAAGTCGACCCGTCCGTAAATCTTCTCGCCCGTGAGTTCCGTATCGGAGTCGGCACCCGACGCTGCATCAACAATCGAGAGTTTCTCGAACGGACGTGAGAATTCAGCCGTGAACCACAGCTTCTGGTCCTTGGCCCAGCCCGA
>CAYYUW010000012.1:0-4188 GCA_964474985.1 uncultured Alistipes sp.
TTACGCTTTTGGGTGTCTTGTCCAGATTTGCACCCGAATCTTCGCTTTTGTCGCAAGCGACCAACGCTGTTGAGGCAGCAAGTGCCATCAACAGAAAACTTTTCAGTTTCATTGTTTGTTGAATGTGTTAAATGAATAAATAGTGAATAAGAATTGTCTGTTTTTGCTTCTTACAACTGGTCGATGACCTTCAGCACCTCCTCGAGGTTGTGACGGGCGGTTTCAGATCCGGCCTCCGACGCACGCCGGAACGTCTCCTCCGCCTTCTCGTACTTCCCCGCATGGACGTAGGCCACGCCCAGGGTGTTGAGCAACGCCGCATTCTGTGCCGTCGCCCCTGCCTTTTCGAGCAGCGCAGCGGCTGCCGCATAATCCTTGCGGGCGAGGGCGATCTGCGCGTTCTCGTTCAGCGCCGACGGCGAAGCGGGGTAGTAGCGCATGGCTACCTCCATCGCATGGTCGTACTCCGGCGTCCCCTTGCCGTACGAGCCGGCCACCTTGTACATCTCCGACAGGCTCAGCAGGTCGGGACGTTCGTCGATCATGCGGCGCGCCTCCTCGAGGTCGAAATTGCGCACGTTGTACTCGATGCGGTATTCATTGCGGCGCAATACGGGATACAACTCGTTGAGCAGACGCTCGTAGATGGTCGCCGGAACGAGCTTGCGGAGCTGCAACTCGCAGTAGTCGCGCTCGTCGGGGTATCGCTCGATGATCGCGTAGACCTCGTCGCGTTTGGCCAGACCCGGGTAGTTGGCCAGTTCACGCACCAATCCTTCCCAGTCCTCGCCTTTCCACGCCACCTGCAACAGCTTGGGATCGATGGCGTCGTGACGAATGATATAGTTGGCCAAGGCGCGGGCACGGTTCTCCGACAGCTTCTTGTTGTGCGCCACGCTGCCCTCCGGTGAGGCGTAACCGGTGATATAGATGCCGGTGATCGTGATGTCGGGGTTCTGCGCCACCTTTCCGATCGAATTAGACACGGTATCCAGCTCGACGCGGTTGTTCTTGTAGTCGGGCAGTATCTTGTAGCTGTCCTGAAGGAACTGCAGGCGGGCGGTGCGGGTTTCGGCACGCTGCTTCACCGGTTCGGGTTCGGGAGCGATGGTGTCGATCCTGTACTGCGGAATATAGGCCGTCTGCATGTGGTACAGATCGTTCAGCTTGGAGCGGCCCGCGTCGCAGTTCGCGCAGCCGTGAATCTGCTCGCGAAGTTCGATGCGTCCGCCCAGCATCCAGCGCTCGTAGGGCATCGAGGCCGTGTAGGCGTAGTCCTGCTGCTGGCCGTTGCGGCGGCGGATGATCACCTTGGCCGAGTCGCTGTGGCAGGGGGGCATCTTCACGCTCTCAAAACGTTGTGCCCGCAGGTAGACCTTGTTGCGGACTCGTCCGTCGATCACCACCGGAGGAAAGGCTGCCTCGCGGCTGCCGTCGGCCGAAACCAGAACGGGCGTCAGGGCCACGGTGTGCTGTGTCTGGATGTCGGTATCGCTCAGGTCGACGGTCATCGACAACTCGACCTTGCGGCCCTGCTTGACCAAACCGCCCTCGCGAATGTCGATCGAGGAGAGGTAGCTCGGCTGCTTCTCGGCGTGCAAGAAGCCCGGGCAGCAGGCTAAAACCGATAACAAAATGATGGTATATATGCGTTTCATGGTCTCTGCGTCGTTATTTAATAATGTATATCAGGGAAATACCCGCCTTGGTAGGCCCGAAATAGTGCTTGTGCTCCTTGCCCTTGAACTTGCCGCAGGTGGCGCATTCGTACCGGTCGAAATTCGTGTAGGCATAGCCTACGCCCAATGTCGCCTCCAAATTCCAGCGTTTGCCCAGAATCCATGAATAACCGTACGAAACGCCGATGCCCGCAGCCCAGCCCTGATAACGGTGGTCTTTGGTCGATCTGCCATAGAACGGTATTTGTACGTCGCTGAGGTTGTAAAAGGTGTAGCCGGTGTGCACGCCCATGAAATGACCGTTGAAGCGTTCGCAAAACCAGTAGCGAAACTCCGGCATAACCAACCAGTGCTTGATTTTCTTGTTGCTCTCCTTGTTGAGCGTCCACGGGTTGTAAGCTCCCGTGAGTGCGAGGGTCGTGCGTTCGCCCAGTCCCATTTCCATACCTATGTTAGGCGTGGTGGTGGCCCAGTACAAGAGATTGGTCTTCACTGCGACATCCTGTGCGCGGACAGTGCTGACTCCCCAGCAAATGGCGAGCAAAGCACCCAGGATCAATTTTTTCATTTTTCCTTTTCTTGTTTTCTCACTAAAACCGGCCAAGCCGGCAACTAACCTATATAATTAGGAATCATTCGTCCGTCTTTAACCGCCGTTTTCCGCTTCGCACAGCACGAGCTAACTCGGCGCTGTACTCAGCTTCACGGAAGTTTTTGTTCTATTTAATTTAATACGTCGTTTTCGAGGCGGTCACTTAATTCCTCAAATCGGGTACTTCCACAGAGAAGGACCACAATTGGGTGCGAAGGTAAGAATAAAAAACATAAATCCAAATTTTTTTTAACAAAAAAATCCCCCCCCCGAATTTTTAGCCATTGAAAATCAACGTATTAACAATCTAAAAATTTTTTTAACCGAACCGCAGAATCCGGCATTATTCGGGTGTTTTACGGCCCGGGGGGGGCGGTTTGCTGATGTGTTGCATAGCGTTGATTCTCTCTTAAAAGCAGGAATATATCTGTCGGTTGAATCGGCCCGGCCACACCCTCCCAAAAAATCCTCCGAATGACACTCTGTCATCCGAAGGAGAAGAATCGCCCGGCATCGGGGCTGCGACAAAGCGTGCGGGCCAATCGGTCATTCCGCCCGTGCGGCCAGCCCTCCGCTCTACACTCCAAAGAGGAATTCGAAGGGACGCGTGACGGGGCGGAATTTTGCCGTGGCGTCGCCTGCGTAGGTCGTCCCGTCGCTGAGGGTCAACACCCGTTCAGGCGTGCCTTTCGAGAAATCCACGGCCGAGAGGTCGACATGAAACGTCTCCATCGAGAGGGTCGGTTCGAAATAGTAGATCCTGTTTTTCTGGTCTGCCACCGAACGCCAGCGTGTCGAGGCGATATGCGGGCTGTCGGGCGTCGAAATGCCGTAGGGCACGGAGACATTGCGCATGACCGACATGACGGCCGGCACAGCTGTCGCCGGATCGGACGTCTGCACGATCGTATTGATATAGAACGAGGCCCGAACGAACCGATCCGACGACCGGTTCGTGCCCGGCAGCATCGCCAGACCGCCGATCTGCTTCCAATAGTCGGCGACGGCCAGTTGCAGGTTGTAGGCCGGCGAGTTGGTCAGCACCTGGTACTGCCGTCCGTGGTAGATCACCAACCTGCCGTCGATGTATTCGAGTACGGCGCTGTCGCCCGTGGCGTCGGTAATGGCCAGATGCAGCCGGGCCTTCACGCCGTTGGGCAGGTCGGGCGCGTCGATGCGGAAGGCCTCCTTCGAGAGGGTGGCCACCGCCTCATCCACAGTGGCGAAGTTGTCCAGCACATACTGCGTCCAGATGCTCAGCCCCATCACCGGCCGCTTGTCGTTGGGCCTTTCGTAGACCGTCTCGGGCAGGAAGAGCAAATCGGCCGTCAGCCCCTCCTCGTTCATGCCGCCGCAGATGCCGATGTCGTAGCCGGCCACCGCCAAAGAGCCGTATTTCGAGGTCCAGAACACGGTGTTATTTGTCGAAGCCCCGCGTCGCTCGATGCCGCGCGGGAAGAGGTAAAGGTTGGTTTTGGGGTCTTCGCGCCAGTCCATCGTGCGGCCGGTCGCGATCATCCCCTCCGGCCCAAGATAGACCGCGCGGGTGCAGGCCTCCACAGACCGCAAGCCCGCTGTCAGACAGAGGCCCAATAAAGGCAGAAACAATTTTTTCATAAGATATGGTTTTTCAGCCCTCCCCTGCAACAACGGTGCGAATCCCTACCGCAAGCCCTTCCGAAGCAAGCACCTGCAATGGCCGTATGCGCTTTCCGACTGCGACCGTTGCCGCCAAAGGAACAAAAACACGAAAATACCGCCGAAAATTGGACGGGAAAAATTTTTTGTTTAACTTTGTGGCCCAAAACGATATTAACATATAAAACATTATACGATATGACTATTAATGCTGCGGATATCAAGATCGGCATGTGCATCGAGATGGATGGCAAGACCTTTCTTGTGGTAGACTTCCAA
>CAYYUW010000013.1:0-20077 GCA_964474985.1 uncultured Alistipes sp.
GTGGAGCACAGGTTGGAACCGGTGCTTGAGTCCGGCGGCGTGCTCTATATCAACGACTCGAAAGCTACCAATGTCGATTCGGTGTGGTATGCGCTGGAGAGTATGACCCGCCCGACGGTGTGGATCGCCGGCGGTACGGACAAGGGCAACGACTATGCCCCGCTGCTGGATTTCGCACGCGAGAAGGTGCATACGTTAGTATGTATGGGCGTCGACAATCGCAAATTGGTCGACAGCTTCACGGGCGTGGTGCCCGAGATATTCGATACTCACTCGCTCGACGAGGCGATGCGGGCGGCCCGCGATGCCGCGCACGAGGGCGATGCGGTGCTACTGTCGCCTGCCTGCGCCAGCTTCGACCTGTTCCGCAATTACGAGAACCGCGGCGAGGAGTTCAAGGAGTGGGTACGGCAAAACGTTAAGGGCGAATAGGATATGGCTGCACGGGAGAATACCGCCGCCTCGGAGGAGCGCGGCATTTGGGGCAAGCTCTTTACGGGCGATCGGGCGCTGTGGACGATCATAGCGCTGCTGCTGGTGATTTCGGTGCTGGTGGTCTACTCCTCCACGGCCAAGATGGTCTATGCCGGCTCGTCGGACAAGGGCACCTACTCCTATATGTTCAAGCAGATATTCTTCGTGCTGCTCAGTCTCGGAGGCATACTCTTCGTCCACAAGTTCGACTATCAGGTCTACGGCAAGTGGGCGTGGCGGGTCTATCTGCTGGCTGTGCTGCTGACCGTCGGCGCCTATATCCCGGGCATTGGCAAGAGCATCAACGGCGCCGAACGCTGGATATCGCTCGGATTCTTCGACCTGCAACCCTCCGAGATGCTCAAGGTGGCGACCATATTGATACTGGCCCGACAGATGGCGTCGCGGCAGAAGTCGGTCGAGAAGCTCGAGCTGCTGCCCTCGCTGGCCTTCTGGCGGTGGGGCGGCGACCGGCGCTCGCAGCGTATCATACGCGAAAACACCATACCGGTGCTGGGACCGGTCGTGCTGTCCTGCGCAGTCATAATGCCTGCCCATACCTCGTCGGCGGCGATGCTGTTCCTGATCTGCTGGATTATGATGGCCATAGGCCGCATCCGCAGCCGCGAGCTTATGAAGCTGATGCTGGTGGCGCTAACTGCCGCGGCATTGGGACTCACGGTGCTGAGGATCGGACGTACGGACACGGCGCAGGGCCGTTTGAGCGTGTGGGTCGATACGCTGTTCGGCAACCAGAGCGGCCGGCCTGTGGAGGACCTGAGCGACACGCAGCGCTCGATGATAGCTATATACAACGGCGGACTGACGGGCAAGGGCGCAGGCCAGAGCCTTATGCGCGTCGAGCTGATCCACCCCGAGAGCGACTACGCCTACGCGTTCATCGTCGAGGAGTACGGACTTATTTTCGCCATATTCATCCTGCTGCTCTACCTGTGGATTTTCTACCGCACCAAACTCATATTCGAGAGGTGCGGTACGGCTTTCCCGTCGCTGCTTGTGCTGGGACTTGGGTTGATGATAACATTTCAGGCGCTGGTGCATATGCTCGTGGCGATAAACTTTTTCCCCGAAACGGGACAGCCGCTGCCGCTTATCAGCCACGGAGGTTCGTCGATACTCTTCACGTCGATCGCGCTCGGTATGATCCTCGGGGTCAGCCGGCAGACCGAGGAGCAGACGCTCGACAGGCCCAAGAGCGAATCGCTGTACGAAAGGCAGTAGAGAAACAAACGGATACGGAACGGGAGCAGAGCCGACGCAAGTGGCGGACGAATATGCCGCGGTCGGGCGCTGCTCGTTAAGATAAAAACAGATGTTATGAACAAACGCATAATACTCAGCGGAGGCGGAACGGGCGGACATATCTATCCGGCCGTAGCCGTGGCCGAGGCCCTCAAGAGGCGTATGGGCGACGAGGCGGAGCTGCTTTTCGTCGGCGCCGAGGGCAAGATGGAGATGGAGAAGGTGCCGGCGCTCGGCTACCGCATCGTGGGACTGCCGACGGCCGGCCTGCAGAGGCGGCTGACGCTCGACAACCTGAAGCTGCCGTACAAGGTGGTGCGGAGCATCCTCCGCGCCCGCCGCGTGGTTCGCGATTTCGGTGCGGATGCCGTAGTGGGATTCGGCGGCTATGCCAGCGCGCCGGTGCTGTGGGCGGCGCAGCGTATGGGTGTGCCGACATTGATACAGGAGCAGAACTCCTACGCCGGCGTCACCAACAAGATACTGTCGCGTCGGGCGCGCCGCATCTGCGTGGCGTATGACGGTATGGAGAGGTTTTTCCCCGCCGACCGCATCGTGATGACGGGTAACCCGCTGCGCGGCAGCTTCTCGTCGGCGGCAGACCGCAGCGAGGCGCTCGCCCACTTCGGACTGAAGCCCGACAGGCAGACGATACTGGTGGTGGGCGGATCGCTCGGCACACGGACGCTTAACGAGATGATGAAGCGCTGGATTGCAAAGGGCGCTTCGAATATACAGGTAATATGGCAGACGGGACGCTACTACGAGCGCGAGATGCGCGAGTTCCTGTCGCAGCATCCTGCCGAAGGGGTATGGCAGGGCGCCTTTATCGACCGTATGGATATGGCCTACGCGGCAGCCGATTTGGTCGTGTCGCGCAGCGGCGCCTGCACCGTGTCGGAGCTGTGCTTGGTGGGGCGGCCGACGCTGTTCGTCCCTTCGCCCAATGTAGCCGAGGATCACCAGACCAAGAATGCTATGGCGCTTGTGGAGAAAAACGCTGCCGAGATGATCCCCGACGCGCAGGCTGTGGAGCAGGCTATGGAGCGGGCAGCGGAGCTTTTGGCCGACAGCGGGCGGTTGGAGACGCTGGGCCGCAACATTGCGGCGCTGGGCATCACCGACTCGGCCGACCGCGTTGCCCGACAGATAATCGAAATGTTGAATGAAAGATAGGTATGGAGAAGAATAACATATATTTCATAGGCATCGGCGGCATCGGTATGAGTGCGCTGGCCCGTTTTTTCATGCACGAGGGCCTTCGCGTGGGCGGCTACGACCGCACCCCGTCGCATCTGACCGAACAGCTCGCCGAGGAGGGCGCCGCGATACACTACACCGACGACGTCGGGGCGATTCCCGAGGAGTTCCGATCCTCCGAAACCACTACGGTGATATACACCCCTGCGGTGCCGGCTGAGCACAGCGAACTGCGCTATTTCCGCGACAACGGATTCGAGGTGCTCAAGCGCTCGCAGATGCTGGGGCTGCTCTGCCGCGGCAAGTACGTTATGGCCGTGGCCGGCACACACGGCAAGACTACCACCTCGACCCTTGCGGCGTGGCTCAACCACCGCGTCACGGGCGGCGGCAAGGCGGTATTGGGCGGCATCTCGCGCAACTTCGACAGCAATTTGGTGCTCGGCGCCGGACGCCGTATGGCCGTTGAGGCCGACGAGTTCGACCGCTCGTTCCTGAGACTCAATCCCGATGTGGCCGTGGTCACCTCGGCCGATCCCGATCATTTGGACATCTACGGTACCCACGAGGCCGTCAAGGAGGCCTTCTCGCAGTTCATCGACCGCATCGTGAGCGGCGGCACGCTGATCATCAAGCAGGGCGTCGAGGTGGAGATACGCAACCGAAATATCGATGTCTACCGGTACTCTTACGACCAGCACTGCGACTTCTATGCCGAGGAGATCAGCTGCGACGAGTGCGGACACTATACATTCGATGTCGTATGCCCCGACAGGACGCTGCGCCGTATGAGGCTCGGCGTCCCGGGATGGGTGAATGTCGAGAATGCCGTAGCCGCCGTGGCGATGATGTGGGCGGCGGCGCGCACCGAAGGTCCCGAGTTGGACGAGGGGCTGCTCCGCGAGGCTCTGGCAGAGTTCTCGGGCGTCAAGCGCCGCCTCGAGTTCTACGTCAACACCCCCTCGCAGGTCTATCTCGACGACTATGCGCACCATCCCCGCGAACTTGGCGCGACGATATCCTCCCTGCGGGCGATGTTCCCGCACAGGCGTCTTACGGCGCTGTTCCAACCGCACCTCTACACCCGCACGCGCGACCTGTGCGACGGCTTCGCCGAGGCGCTGTCGATGGCCGACGAGGTGGTGCTGCTGCCGATATATCCGGCACGCGAGGAGCCTATCGAGGGCGTAGATTCGCAGATGATAGCCGACCGGATCACCGTGCCGTGCCGTATCGTGGCGCTGGACGGTCTGGCGGCTGCGGTCGCTGCGATGGATACCGATGTGGTGGTAAGTTTCGGCGCGGGAAGCATTGATCGTTGCACCGAGGCGCTGGCCGAAGCGGCCCGCGCGAAAATCGTAAGGTAGGATATGAAACGGATAGGCCGCATAATCGCATTCGCACTGTTCTGGGCGGCGGTCATTGCCGCTTTCGTGCTCGTCGGCCGCACGTCGGGCGAGAAGCGCAAGATGCAGACTGTCAGCGGTATGGATATCGAGATCACCGACAGCAGCCGCATATCGCTCGCCAGCGAGGCGGACGTGCGGCGCTGGATCTCCGCCGCAGGCATACGCACCGAGGGCATCAAATGTTCGGAAGCCCCGCTCGGGCAGATCGAACGGGTCATCCTCGCGCACGGTTTCGTCCGCAGCGCCGAGTGCTATCTGACGTCGGACTGCCGCATACGGGTCGAGATCTCGCAGCACCGCCCCGTGCTGCGTATGATGCTCGAAGGCGGATACGATTTCTATCTGACTGACCGCGGCGAGGTGTTCCGCGCGCCGGAGATGGCGGCCGTGTATGTGCCGGTGGTCACCGGCCGTTTTGACGTTCCGTTTCCGGCCGATTTCGAGGGTGTCTCCAATACTGTGCTACTCGCCCGCAAGGCCGAGATAGACAAGCGCATCGACGAGATTCGCGAGGAGCAGAACCTGCTGCGCATCGAACGCCGCCGCATAGCGCGTGCCCGCAGCCGCGTCAAGGGGCGGCAGATCGAGCGAGGCTTTTGGGAGTCGAAGGAGGACTTCGCGGTGCGTGTCAAGAGCGAGAAGCAGACACGGAGCGACTCGCTGGCGCTGCTGCGCTGGCGCGACCGTGACAGGCTCGCACGCATAGAGCAAAAGGACAAACTGATAGAGAGCGAAGTTGCGCGGCAAAAAAAATTGGAAAAAAATTACGAAGATTTCATTAATCTCACTAATTTTGTGAAATTGATAGAGAGTGACGACTTCTGGCGTGCCCAGATAGTCGAATTTGTCGTATCCCAAGCTCAGAACGGGTCTTTAGAACTGAGACTTATACCCCGTGCCGGAGCGCATACGATAGTATTCGGCCGTATCGAGGATGTCGAAGCCAAACTCGACAAGCTGCTGCTCTTTTACCGCCGCGTGCTGAACAAGGAGGGATGGGAGAGGTATCGCACTATCGATATACGGTTCGCCGATCAGGTGGTCTGCACCCGATAGGCGGAATCATTGAACAGGACAAACAAGAAAAATACCGACCGTGGAAAAGAATAATTACATAGTGGCGATCGACCTCGGTTCGCAAAACGTAACCGCAGCCGCCGCGATACGCAACGACGAAGACAAACTTTCGATCGAAGCAGTCGTCCGCAAGGAGTCCAAAGGAGTGGAAGGCGGTGCAATCGAAAACATAGAGCTGGCCGTTCAGACTATCAAGAACGCCGTGACCGAGTTGGAGGAGAAACTCGGGATCAAGATCTACGAAGCTTACTTCGGAATCTCGGGCGACTTCATCCGCTGTGCCTGCCACAACGACTGGGTGGCCGTGGGCGACCTGAGCAATGGCGTCAGCAAGAGCGATATAGATGAACTCTACGCCCGTATGGAGAAGGTCATTCCGCCCAATGACGATGAGATCATTCTGGAGCGCATACCTCAAAACTTCTTTATTGACGGCAGCCGCGAGGTGGCCAATCCGGTCGGCTCGTTCGGCCAGAGCCTCTCCTCGACCTTCAACTTCATACTGAGCCTCAAAACCCCTATCACGCGACTGACCAATGCCGCCCTGAAGCTCGGCATCAAACCGCTCGCGATACATATCAATCCGCTCGTGACGGCCGAGACTCTGCTGCTCCCCGACGAGAAGGAGGAGGGCGTGGCCGTCGTCGACTTGGGCGCCGACGTGACCGACGTGACCATTTACCACCACAACGTGGTGCGTTACGTGGCGTCGATACCTATGGGTTCCAACACGATCAACAGGGACATACGTTCGCAGAGCATCCCCGAGAAGCAGGTCGAGCGATTCAAGGTCAAGTGCGGCAGCGCGGTGCCCGACAATGTGCCCGAGTCGGCATACATCGAATACCGCACGCCCAAGGGCCGCAAGGGTATCCTGCAGCGCAATCTGGCCTATATCATCGAGGCCCGCATATTCGACATAGCCGACTATGTGGTCGAGGAGATCAAGGCCGCCGGCTATGACAAGAAGCTCACCTACGGAATAGTCCTCACCGGCGGCGGCGCCAATATGGCCGACATAGCCGATGCCTTTTCGAAGCATACCGGCTTCGACACCCGCATCGGCGTGCCCGACGAGGTGGTGGACGAGGCGTCGCAGGATGCAGTCGACGGTCCCGAGTATGCGACCGTGGTGGGTCTGCTGTGGCGCGGTGCCGCATCCGGCACGTTCTGTTACGTCGACAGGCGTCCGCAGCCGCAGCCTGAGCCGAAGCCCCGCGTCGAGCCGAAGCCTGCAGTTACCGTGACACCTGAGCCGAAGCCCGAACCCAAACCGGAACCTAAACCGGATCCCAAGCCCGATCCAAAGCCCGATCCAAAGCCGGAGCCGGAACCGGAGCCAAAGCACAATCCGGAGACTGGCAAGGGACCCAATTCGGGAACTGGCAAGGGCATTATCGAATGGGTGAAGCAGCGGGTTATCGACCCGATAATCAACAAGGCCGAACAGATCGACGATGATGTAATCTGAAAAAAACGATTGCAAAGATGAGTGACGATGTACTTAATTCGCTGCGCACGCCGCGTCAGAAGCACCCGATTATTATGGTTTTAGGTGTCGGGGGTGCCGGCGGCAATGCGGTCAATCATATGTGGCAGCTCGGCATCAAGGATGTCGATTTCGTGGTTTGCAATACCGACAGGCAGGCCCTCGACATAAGCCCTATCGAGCAGAAGATCCAGCTTGGTGACGGTTTAGGCGCTGGCAACGATCCAGCCGTAGGCCGCGCCTATGCCATCGAGAGCCTCGATCTGATAAAGCAGACCTTCAAAAACAACGGCACCCAAATGGTCTTCATCACCGCCGGTATGGGCGGCGGCACCGGCACGGGCGCCTCGCCCGTCATAGCCAAGGCGGCGCGCGAGATGGGTATTCTGACGGTAGCCATAGTCACCTCGCCGCTCAAGATCGAGGGCCATATACGTTACAATCAGGCTGTGGCCGGTATCGAGGAGCTGAAGGGCAATGTCGATTCGCTGCTCATAATCAATAATGACAACATTATGGCTATGGGCGGCAATATGACGGTGGACGAGGCGTTCAGCCTCGCCGACGACGTGCTGGCCTCGGCGGCCAAGGGTATAGCCGAGATAGTCACCTACAAAAGCCCGCGCACGAACGTCGACTTGGCCGATGCGCGTAAGGTGATGCGCAACAGCGGCCGCACGCATATGGGTGTGGGCCGTGCCGCCGGCGAAGATCGCGCCGAAGCGGCTGCACGCCAGTCGCTCTCGTCGCCGCTGCTCGACCACAACAGCATCCGCGGCGCGAAGGACATCCTGCTCAACATCAGCTGCCGCGAACGCGACCAGTTTATGTTTCACGAACTTATGACCATTCTCGAGGTGGTGCAGTCCGATGCCAAGTATACCGACGAGGAGGGGCGTATGCACGATGCCAACATCATTTGGGGCAACAGCACCAAGCCCAATCTGGGCGATGATATCGAGGTGGTGATCGTGGCTACCGGCTTCGATGTCCAGCCGGCGGAGCAGGGATCTGTTGTCAGCGGTCCGATTCCGCCGATAGTGCCCGGAGCGGTCACTACGCCGGGTATCGTCACCATAGAGCAGCCTGTCAAGACGATTACGCAGCGGCCTCACAAGCAGGTGGTTCTCGGTGCCCGCAGCAACCGCTATGCGGAGATCGAGGAGCGGAAACGCACTCCGGCCTATGCACGCCGCAAGTTCAAGTTCATTATGACCGACGGCGTCACACAGCACACCAAGACGGTTATGGACGACAGCGATAAAGAGCAGACGCAGCAGAGCGGCGGAACGCTGTTCTGACCGATGCGACATTGTTAAACGGCGGTGACCGCCCTAACGACATATTACGACTTGATAAACATACCTCTGAATATTATCGCCCTGAGCGATTTCGATTTCCGCTCCGTGGCGCTGCTTTTCGCGGCGCTCGCGGTGCTGCTCTCCGTCTCGGCATTCGTATCCGGCTCCGAGACGGCCTTTTTTTCGCTGGCGCCGCAGCAGATCCGCGATCTGAAAAACGACCGCTCGCGCGCAGCGACGACCATAATCAACCTGCTCACGCACAGCGACACACTGTTGGCTACCATATTAGTGGTAAACAATTTGGTCAATATCTGCATCGTCATCATCAGCGCCCGAATCATGGATGTGATGTTCATATTCACCTCGCCCACGTGGACTTTCGTCTTCAAGACGGTCGTCGTGACCTTCCTGCTGCTGCTTTTCGGCGAGATACTGCCCAAGGTGCTGGCCAACTCGACGCCGATGCGCTTCGCCCGCTTCGCCGCCATTCCGCTCGACGGACTGCGTATGTTGGTCAAACCGTTAGCCTACATCCTCGTGCGCACGGGAAACACTATCAACCACCGTCTCGAGGCCAAGCGCGACAACATCTCGATCGACGAGCTGTCCAATGCCATAGACATCGCCTCGACGGACCAGACGCAGGAGGAGCGCAAGATGCTTTCGGGCATTGTGAATTTCGTCAATACCGACGTGTCGGAGATCATGAAGCCGCGCATCGACATCGTGGCCGTGGAGATCACCGACGGATATGCCGACGTCAAGCAGCGCATCATCGAGTCGGGATTCTCGCGCATACCGGTCTATGAGGAGAATGTGGACAACATCCGCGGCGTGCTGTATGTCAAGGACCTCATACCATACATCCACAACGGCGACGGCTTCAACTGGGTGTCCCTGCTGCGCAAGCCATACTATGTGCCCGCCCACAAGAAGATCAACGACCTGCTCGAGGAGTTTCAGGCCGACAAGGTGCATATGGCTATCGTGGTGGACGAGTACGGCTCGACGTTGGGATTGGTGTCGTTAGAGGATATTCTCGAGGAGATCGTCGGTGAGATATCCGACGAGAGCGACAACGTGGAGACCTTCTACACAAAGCTCGCCGAGGGCGTTTTCCTCTTCGACGGCAAGACCCATATCGGAGACTTCGAGCGGGTGGTTTCGCTGCCCGAGGATACGCTCGCCGATGTCAAGGGCGAAGCAGAGACGCTGGCCGGCCTGATGCTCGAGATAAAACGCGAATTTCTCAAGAAGGGCGACACCGTCGTGACTCACGGTCTCACGCTGACCGTAGTGTCGATCGACGGCCGCCGCATAGACAAGATCAAAGTCGAGACGGGCAAATGAACCCGCTGAAGATCGAAATAGCCGTCGGACGAATCATCGGTCCCGACGACGAAATACCCTGCAACATACTTAGCGGCGAGGAGTTGGACTATGCCTCCCGCCTGAGCGGCCGCCGGCGTCGCGAATGGCTGACGTGGAGGTCGATACTGCACGCCAATGCCGAGAGGTGGGACATTCCGGCCGAGCAGCTCGCGGTAGAGTACGAAGCCGGCGGCCGGCCTGTGTTCAAAGGAATAAGGGGGTGCCTGTCGGTAACACACTGCCGCGACTATGCCGCCGTGGCATACACGGCCGAGGGGCGGTGCGGCATCGACGTGGAGCAGCTCGACCGCCGTTTCGACCGCGTGACGTCAAAATATATCTCGGCAGACGAGGCGGCCCTGCCCGAGGTTGCGCACCCGCTGTTCAAGGCGGCCGTGTGGTGCGCCAAGGAGGCTCTGTACAAATGCCTCGGCCGCGACGGAGTCGACTTCCTGAGGGATATGCACGTCACGGCGACCGACCTCGACGGCGGCACGCTGACAGCCGAGGCTTTCGGCTGCGTATTCGTGTTGGAGATGCGCCGTTTGTGCGGCGCCGTTATGGTATATACGGCCGTTAACGGCCCCAGCTGTCCCGATCTAAACTCCGGTAGGTAATCGCCTCGGCGATATGGGCCGGCGATATATGCTCCGCACCGGCCAGATCGGCAATTGTGCGGGCGACCTTTATGATGCGGTCGAAGGCGCGGGCCGAGAGATTCAGCCGCTCCATAGCCTGTTCGAGCATCCTTCGCGCCTGACTGTCGAGCGGGCAGTATTCGCGCAGCATCTTGCTGTTCATCATTGCATTGGTATGTATACCCTCGATCGCGGCGAAGCGCGCCGTCTGAATCTCGCGTGCGCGTATAACCCGTTCGCGGATCTCGGCGCTGCTCTGCTCGCGGCGGGTGTCCGCAAGGTCGGATATGGCTACCGGCGCCACCTCGATATGCAGGTCGATGCGGTCGAGCAGCGGTCCCGAGATGCGGTTCATATACCGGAACACCTCGCCCGAGGTGCAGGTGCACTCCTTGGTCGGATGGTTGTAGTAGCCGCAGGGACAGGGATTCATCGAGGCGATAAGGGTGAAGTTGGCCGGATACTCGACGCTGTATTTGGCGCGCGAGACGGTTATCTTCTTGTCCTCGAGCGGCTGGCGCAGCACCTCCAGCAGGTTGCGCCCGAACTCGGGCAGCTCGTCCAGAAACAGTATGCCGTTATGCGCCAGCGACGCCTCCCCGGGCTGGGGAGTGCTCCCTCCGCCGATCAGGGCAACCTGCGAGGCGAGGTGGTGCGGTGCGCGGAAAGGGCGCTCGGTAATCAGCCCCGCCGAAGAACCCAACTTGCCGGCCACGGAGTGTATCTTGGTGGTTTCCAATGCCTCGTCGAGCGTCATCGGGGGCAGTATCGTCGGCAGCCGCCGTGCCAGCATCGTCTTGCCCGAACCCGGGGCACCGATCATAATCACATTGTGTCCGCCGGCTGCGGCTATCTCTAACGCCCGCTTGGCGTGCGCCTGCCCCTTGACATCCGAGAAGTCTTCGCCGAAACGCCCCGTTCCCGATTCGAACATACTTTTCAGGTCGATATGCGTCGGCGGTATGGTCTGCTGTCCCGTGAGAAAGTCGACCGTCTCGCGGAGCGATTTGACGCCTATGACCTCAAGTCCCTCCACCACAGCGGCCTCGGCGGCATTCTCCACTGGCAGGATCACGCCCCGAAGTCCGTCGTGCTGTGCTCCGAGCGCCAGCGGCAGCGCCCCCTTGACAGGTCTCAGCGATCCGTCGAGCGACAGCTCGCCCAAGATCATATAGCTCTCAGCCGCCTCGCCCACGATCTGCTCCGACGAGGCCAGCACCGCCACGGCTATAGCCAAATCGAATGCCGAACCCTCCTTGCGCAGGTCGGCCGGTGCGAGGTTGACCACAGTCTTCCGGCCCGTCATACGGTAGCCGCTGTTGATAAAGGCGGTGCGGATGCGCTCCTGCGACTCCTTGACGGCATTGTCGGGCAGCCCGACAAGATACATACCGATGCCCGCACCCGTATCGGCCTCGACCGTAACGGTCACGGCATCGATACCCGTCAGGGCGCCTGCGTAAGTCCGAACGAACATATTTGCAGAGGTTTAAAACGGTGCTTTGTCATCTATCGCACCGCCTGTGAGCGGTGCTCCGGCGCGCGGCGAGTCGAACTCGCTGCCCACACTCGAGGCCAATCCTCCGGCTGCGGGAGCCTGCGCGGCGGGTTGCGGAGCGCCCCAGCCGCCGCTGTCCACATAGCCGTAATCCTCGTTGGCCGTGTCGGCATCGTAGTCGAGAAACCGCGCCTGCTCCTTGCGGAAACGCAGCTTTATGGTGCCCACCGAGCCGTTGCGGTGCTTGGCCAAAATGAACTCGGCCATACCGGCGGTAGGCTGGCCGTTCTCATCCTCGGTCATTCCGTAATACTCCGGACGGTGAATGAAAGCTACGATGTCGGCATCCTGCTCGATAGCGCCCGATTCGCGCAGGTCACTCAGCTGCGGGCGCTTGTTGCCGCCTCGCAGCTCGGTCGAACGGTTCAGCTGCGAGAGCGCTATGATAGGCACATCCAACTCCTTGGCTATGGCCTTGAGCGTTCGCGAGATCGAGGCCACCTCCTGCTCGCGGTTGCCGCGCAGCTCCTGTGCGCCGGTCATCAGCTGCAGGTAGTCTATTATGATCAACTGTACGTTGTTGTGCATCTTCAACCGGCGGGCTTTCGAGCGGAACTCGAATACCGACAGCGCCGGCGTGTCGTCGATATAGAGCGGTGCGGCACCCAGCGGTTTGGTCGACACCTCGAGGTGCCGCCACTGCTCGGCGGTTAGCTTGCCGCTCTTGACCGCTGTGCCGTCGAGTCCCGATTCGGCGATGATAAGTCGTTTCATAAGCTGCTCGGCGCTCATTTCCAAGGAGAAGAATGCCACCGGACGTTCGTAGTCGACGGTGATGTTGCGGGCCATAGACAGCACGAAGGCGGTCTTGCCCATCGCCGGACGAGCCGCGAGTATCACTAAATCGGACGGCTGCCAGCCTAACGTCTCGCGGTCGATGGCGACATAACCCGACGGCACGCCGTTGAAGGAGTTTTCGCTTTTGCCCGCCTCCTCGATCGACTTCAACGTCTTGGCCAATATGGTTTTGGCATCCTGCACCGAGCGCTTGACGTGTCCTTCGGCCACGCGGAATATCTCCTGCTCGGCGAAGCCTATCAGGTCCGTGACATCCTTCGACTCGTCGTAGGCGCTGCGCTGGATCTCCGTAGCCGAGCGGATCAGCTCGCGCTGTACGTATTTCTGCGCGATGATCTTGGCGTGGAACTCGACGTGTGCTGCCGAGCCGACCTTCTGCGTCAGCTGGGCCAGATACGGCGCGCCGCCCACCTCCTTGAGCTTGCCTTCGGCCTTGAGCTTCTCGGTAACGGTGTAGAGATCTATCGGCTTCAGTTCGCGCGACAGATCCTCGATAGCGTTGTACACCGTCTTGTGTACGGGATCGTAGAACGCTTCGGGCGATATGAACTCCTGCACGGTGACGATGCTGTCCTTGTCGAGCATCAAGGCTCCGAGTACGGCCTCCTCAAGTTCGACGGCCTGAGGCGGCACCGTACCGGCTATTTCGGTCAAAGCCTCGAAGGCTTCGCGGTTCTTGTCGTAGGATTTGTATTCTCTTTTGGCCATAACACTTCGATTGAGATCGTAAAGGTACAAAAAAGCGCCGGATTCCGTTGCTGCCGCGGCATAAAAATATTTCGGGGCGCTGTGGTCGGGACAGTTATATGGTCTTATCCGACAGCGGATCGCGTTTGAGCTTGCGGATCTGCGAGCAGAGCAGCACGCCGGCCAAAATCGTCGCCGCGCAGTCGGCTATCGGCATACTGACCCATACGCCGTCGCTGCCGTAGAGATCGGGGAGAAAGAGCAGCAGCGGGACCAAAAACAGCACCTGACGCGTCATCGACATCACGATAGCCTTGTGCGGCTTGCCGATGCACTGGAAGAAGTTCGACGCTACAATCTGAAAGCCGACGAACGGAAACCACAGCATCACGATGCGCATACCGTGTGCGGCTATGTCGACAAGTTCGCGGCCTAACGGCGTCGAGGTGTCGCCGAAAACCGATGCGATCTGCCTCGGGATCAACTCGCCGCAGAGGAATCCTGCCGTGGTGGCTGCCACGGCGCAGAGTATGGTGAGCCTTAGGGTTTTGAATACGCGGTCGTAGAGCTTTGCTCCGTAGTTGTAGCCTACGATGGGCTGCATACCCTGATTCAGTCCGGCCACGATCATAATGAACAGCATCACTATGCGGTTTATGATGCTGAAAGCGCCGATATAGAGGTCGCCGCCGTGGGTGCGCAGGGCGTTGTTGTTGAGCGAGGCGACCAAGCTGGCGCACGACTGCACCAAGAACGGGGCGGCGCCTATCGACAGCGTCTTAATGGTTATGTCGCGGCGCAGCCGAAATATCGAGCGGCGGAAATACAGGTAGCTCTTGGGCGAGCAGAAGTGGGCGATCTCGACGGCAAGGGCGCAGCACTGTGCTATGACGGTGGCGTAGGCCGAACCGGCTATGCCCCACTTGAATACGAAGATGAACAGCGGATCGAGCACGCAGTTGACAGCGACCGATACAAGCATCACGATCATCGACTTGGAGGGGTAGCCCGAGGCGCGCAGCACCGAATTAAGGCCCAAATACAGATGCGTGACGACATTGCCAAGCAGCAGTATGAGCATATAGTCGCGGGCGTAGGTGATAGTGTCGGCACTCGCACCGAAAAGGTAAAGCAGCCTGTCGAGGAAAAGCAGGCAGCCTGCCATCGTCGCTACTCCGAATATGACGTTGAGCGATACCACGTTGCCGAGGATGCGGAATGCGTCGGCACGGTTGCCCTGCCCCAATCGTATCGAGGTGAGCGACGAGCCTCCCACGCCTACCATAGCGCCGAAAGCCGCCGTAATGTTCATAATAGGCATACAGATGCCCAACCCCGACATAGCCAGCGGACCCACACCCTGCCCGATGAATATGCTGTCCGTAATGTTGTACAGCGCCGATGTCACGGTAGCGACGATCGCCGGCACAGCATATCGGAACAGCAGTTTCGACAGCCGGTCGGTACCCAAGGACAAAGGTGTTTGCTGACCTGACATTTTTACCGGATTTTCGAATTTACGGGCTGCAAATATACTCATAAGCGAGGGCAAATGCAAGTTCGCTTGATTTTTGCCTCCGCTGGCGGAGGCTTCGGCCCGCGCGATTTCTGAAGAAGTCGCATCTTGTCGCACAACTGCATCGCCGCAGGTGAAAGCTGCTGCTGTCAGAAGACTTCGCGCAGGATATCCACCGAGCGGACTTTGTGGATGGCGTCGAGGTGATAGCCGAAGTATACGAGTATGGAGTTGAGAAATTCGACGCGGCGTTCGCGGTTCAGCCCCACGTCGGCCAGTTCGCTCACGCTGCAGTTGACCAAGCGGTCGAATACGGCTGCATTGGCCTGCGTCATTGCGATGCCGTGCAGCGGCGGCGTGCCGACATAAAGCCCCTCTTTGATATCGAACCAGTCGCCCTCACGGTATTCGTTGCCCGGGAAGAATCCGAGGAAACGGCTCAGCGAGGCCATAAACCACAGGTGGAAGTTGGCGACTCCCGTCTCCATGGCGTCGAGTGCCTCCACTGACCTGCGCACGAAATCGAACAGAGGCGAATTGGGTTCGGACTCCTTTACCAGTCGGTATATGACTTCGGCCATGAACATGGCGATGGTGGTTTTGCGCACGTCGAAGGGCATCGACCGCAGCGGAAACGACAGCGACACTTCGCGAAAGCGGTGCATCTGCGAGCGCGGCGATTCCAGTCCCTCGATATCGAGCGGAAACATCGGCTGCAGCAGCGATGTCTTGCTGCCGCGCCCTTTGCCGCCCGCGCCGCCGACCAAGTAGGTCTGCCGGCCGAGGGTGTCGGTAAGCAGATAGGCCACGACGGATTTTTCGCCGTAGCGCACCGTGTGAAGCACTATTCCGTGCGCCTTGTAGGTTTTCATCGCCTGCTCGGTTAGCGCCGCTCCTTACTTGAAACAACGCACTACAGCCCAGCCGTCCTTGAAGCGTGCGCCGTAGAAGCGCAGCCCCAACTCCTCGGCGCGGGCGCGGATGTCGTCGGTGTCGCGCTCGAGAATGCCGCTCATTAGCAGCTCCCCGCCGTCATTGAGCGCGGCGGCGTAGCGCGGCATATCGGCCAAGAGTATGTTGCGGTTGATATTGGCTAAAATGAAGTCGTAATGATGCCCCTCGATAGCCGAGCCGTCGCCGAGAATCGGCCGCACGCGGTCGGCGACGCCGTTCTGTGCGACATTCTCCGTGCAGTTCTCGAATGCCCAGTCGTCTATGTCCACCGCATCGACGCTCTCGGCCCCTTCTTTGGCGGCGATTATCGCCAGCACGCCCGTGCCGCTGCCCATATCCAATCCGTGCCGGCCGGTGAAGTCGCGGCCGATCAGCTCGCGGCTCATGAGGTACGTCGTGGCGTGGTGGCCGGTGCCGAACGACATCTTGGGCATAATGACCACCCGCAGCGGAAAGTCGGGGCGGTCGGCATGGAAGGGCGCCCGAATAAGTATCTTGCCGTCCACGTTCACAGGCGGGAAGTTGCTTTCCCACACGGCGTTCCAGTTCTGCGTCTCGATCTCGATGTAACGGGCGCCCCCGATGCCGTATCGGGTGAGCATCGCATCGACTTCGGTCTTGCAGTCCACTAAACTGTCGCGCTGAATGTATGCCTTGAGTGCCGAGGCTTCGTTCTCGAAGCTCTCGAATGGCCATTCGGCCAGTTCGGCCACCAGAATCTCCTGAGTCTGTGCCGAATCGCAGGGAATATTAAGTTCGACGTAATCCATCGTACAAGGTTTTAAAGTCTTCCGACCGAGCACGGCCGCTGCTGAATATTTTGCGTTGAAGGCAGACGGTTGCCGTTTTTTTCGTATCTTCGCATTCGATCGAATGGTCAAAGTTAATGGTTTTATGGCAGACTACAACCGAAACTGGCAGGAAATTTTACGACGCTACCGCACCCATATCGCCGTCGAGAAGAGGCTTTCGGCCAATACCGTCGAGTCCTATATGCGCGATACGGAGCGTTTCGCCGCCTTTTGCTCATCGTTGGAGCGCCCCGTGAATGCCGCGGCGGTCGAACCCGCCCACGTCGAGCAGTATATGGCCCGACTGTTCGACCGAGGTCTCGAACCTCGGTCGCAGGCGCGGATTCTCAGCAGTTTGCGCGGCCTGTTCAACTACCTGCTGCTTACCGATGCGATCGAAAACTCGCCCATGGAGTTCATCGATTCTCCCCGTATCGGGCTGCATCTGCCCGACGTGCTGTCGGTCGAGGAGATCGACGCCCTGATCGACACCTTCGACGCCTCGACGATGCTCGGCTGCCGCAACCGCGCCATAATCGAGACGCTGTACGGCTGCGGGCTGCGCGTGTCGGAGCTTGTCGAACTGCGCATCGGCGACCTCGACTTCGACAATATGCTGGTCCGCGTCATCGGCAAGGGCGACAAGCAGCGGATAGTGCCTATGGGCGATATGCTGCGCAGCCGGTTGGAGGAGTATATGGAGTACCGCCGCACGATCGAGCCGAGTCGCGACAGTATCGAAACGCTCTACCTCAACCGCCGCGGCGGCAAGCTCACCCGCGTTATGATCTTCACTATGATACGGCGTGCCGCAGCCGCTGCCGGCATCGGCAAGACAGTCAGCCCGCACTCGCTGCGCCACAGCTTCGCCACTCACCTGCTTATCGGCGGGGCCAGCATCCGACAGGTGCAGGAGCTGCTCGGCCACAGCGACATATCCACCACGGAAATATATACTCATCTCGACGACAGGATTCTGCGCGCGACCGTCGAGGAGAATCTCGACTTCTGACTATGCCCTCAGCCCCGATGCCGCTGCTGCTTGCAGCATTCGCCGCCGGAATAGCAGCAGGCGGAATGCCTGCCGCCGCTGCCGCCGCGTGTGTGGCCCTCTGCTGCCTGTGTGCCGTCGGAATACGCCGTGCGGCGAGCCTGTTCCTCTTGGCCGCCACGTTTTTTTGCGGCGTGCTGGCTACCGCCACCGCTCCCGTGCCGGCCGAGCTGCCAGCAGACGAGATGTCGCTCGAGCTGCGTATCGATGAGAAACCGGTGCTGCGCCGCGGACGCCTCGCTGCCACGGCCACCGTCGGACGCTGCAGGCGGGTTGGCGACAGCGTATGGCGATACTCCGGCGGCAAGGTATTCGTCTCGGCCGACACCTCGCTGACGCTCGAGGCGGGGCGGCTGCTGACGGTGCGCACGAGGGTCCGCCCGCTGACCGACAGTATGTCATCATACCGCGTGCTGATGCGCGCCCGCGGCTATTGCGGCCGCATCTATATAAACGCCAATACACCCTGTGCCATAGGCGGATATGCCCGCAGCACGCCGCGGATGCTCTCGGATGCCCTGCAGCGCCGGTGCGAGGAGAAGCTGCGCTCGACGGTGCTCGAAGACGATGAACTGGCGCTGTGTTTGGCTATGGCGGCGGGACGGCGAGGCGATCTCGATCCCGCAACGCGCGAAGCTTACGTCCGCAGCGGCGCGGCGCATCTGCTGGCAGTGTCGGGGCTGCACGTGGGCATCGTATTCATTCTGGCCAACCTGCTGCTGCGGTGGTTGGTGCTGCTGCGTCACGGGCAGCTGCTGCTCGATGCCGCCGTGGTGGGTGCAGTGTGGCTCTATGCTTTTGCCACTGGATTGAGCGTCAGTGTACTCCGCGCCGCTGTAATGTTCACCGCATTGCAGTCGGCCGTGGCGGGCGGATCGACATACCGCTCGGCCAACATACTTGCTGCCACAGCTATGGCTATGCTGGCCGTAAAACCGCAGCTGCTGTACGATGTCGGGTTTCAGATGTCGATAGCGGCCGTCGGCGCCATAATCTACTGGGGACTGCCGATATTCGGGCGGCTGCGCAGCCGCTGGGCAGTGCTCGACTTCTTTACCGGATCGGTGGTGATAGGGCTGGCGGCTTCGGCGGCTGTGCTGCCCCTGTCGGCATACTGGTTCGGGAGGGTGTCGATCGCCGGCGCTGCGACGGGTCCGCTTATGGTCCTGCTCGGCTATGGCACCGTCGCTGCATCGATTGCGGCACTGCTTTTGCCCGTCTGGTGCAGTGCGGCGGCCGAAACAGCCTCCTTTTTCGCCGAGGCGGAAAACCGCTGTGTCGCCGCGGCGGCCGAGATGCCCTTCGCCTCGTTCGAGTGGCGGTTCGAGTGGTGGGGCGTGGCACTGGCATACATCGCCGCCATAGCAGTCACCGAGACCGTGCGGCGCAGACGGAGCAAAAAAACAGTATCTTTGCATTCGTTATGACACTTTCGGAATTGGAACTGCTGCTCGAACCCTCGGTCAGGGACGCCGTCGAAGCCAATATCGACCGCGATCCGGTGCGCATTGCGCTGGATCGTCACATACCCGCTGCGGCTGCGGTAGCCACGCAGGTCAAGTATCTGCAGCGCGCCCGCCGCAAGCTGCCGTCGTACTACCGCGCCCGCTGCATACTGCCGCCCGTGGCTTTTGAGCAGGCGAGCAGCGAGGAGTGCGCCGCACACAAGAGCGGTGCCGGCGAGGCGTGTCTCGACCTGACGTGCGGATTGGGTGTCGACTCGCTCTACCTGTCGCGCCGCTTCGGGCGGGTCGTCGCCGTCGAGCGCGATCCGGTGCTGGCAGCCGTGGCGCGCGAAAATTTCCGCAGGCTCGGCATCGGCAACATCGAGGTGGTGTGCGACGATGCCGAAAGTGTGGCGGCGCGCGGCGGACGGTACGATATGGTCTATGCCGACCCTGACCGCCGCGATGCTGCGGGACGGCGGCAGGTGCTCTTGGAGCGCTGTTCGCCCGACATCGCGGCGATACTGCCGCAGCTGCAGCGGCTCGCTCCGCACCTGACTGTCAAAAATTCACCGCTGTTCGACGTGAAGGAGGCTCGGCGCATCTTCGGCGAGCGCAGCCGCGTGGAGGCGGTATCGCTCGGCGGCGAGTGCAAGGAGGTGATCGCCGAGCTGAGACCCGAGTGTGAGGGGTCGATTGCCGCCACCGCCTTGGGCTTGGGCACCTTCGAGATCGCGTGGCAGCAGGTAGCAGCGCCCGTTTTGGCCGGCGATCCGCGCGGGGCGGCATACTTGCTCTCGCCCGATGGAACCAAATGTGACAGAATTTTTACATGCATATATTGAGTTATTAGCCACCGTTTTCAGAAAGCATTCAGGAGATTAAAGAGGATTAGTGCTTTAAAAAAAAAGATAATGGAAGAATGAGAGTGAAATTGGGTAATTTTGTGATGCTCAGTTTTGAAAATGCATTAAGCCCATCCAGAGATACTGCCAAAGTTCTTCAAATCAGTAACCTCACTGGCTGTCCACCCCCAAATGGCCTCAGAGAAC
>CAYYUW010000014.1:0-2581 GCA_964474985.1 uncultured Alistipes sp.
GAGGGATTCGAACCCCCGGAACCTCTCAGTTCAACGGTTTTCAAGACCGCCGCAATCGACCACTCTGCCATCTTTCCGGCGCAAAAGTAGGAACTATTTTCCGATCCGCCAAATATCGACCGATGTTTTTATCCGGCACGAGGTCGCGGGTCGAAGACTGCGGAGGTATGCGAAAGCGGGCCTTTGCCGGCAGAGGCTTCGGTCCGTGCGGGTCCAAAGAACCGCAACTTGTTGGAACAAATGTTCACGCTTGCTCTCCGTCCCCATTATGGCGGGCGCGCGGATTGCAAGCAATCCGATATTATTCGCCTCAAAATCAATTGCATAAGCGGCTGCATCCCGTTGCACAGCTGCGTCGCGGCAGCATAAGAAGATTACAGTCCGAGAAGCGAGTGTTCGAAGATGAATACCGCGATGCCGCCGGCGTATCCGGCCAATGCCAGCAGCGAGATTTTTCTGAAGTACCATAAGAAGTTGATTTTTTCGATTCCCATGGCTACCACTCCGGCGGCCGAACCTATGATTAGCAGGCTGCCTCCCACGCCGGCGCAATAGGCGAGCAGATGCCAGAACGCACCGTCCTGCACGAACATCGCTGCAAACGACGGATCGGCTGCTGCAGTGACGGCGGCAGGGTCGGACATCGGGAACATTCCCATCGACGCGGCTACTAATGGCACGTTGTCGACTATGGATGACAGCAGCCCTATCAAGGTGCCGATAGCATAGACGTTGTGAATGCCGCGGTCGAGTGCCGAGGCCACCGTCGTCAGTACGCCGGCGCTTTGCAGAGCCGACACCGACATAAGAATACCCAAGAAGAACAGAATCGTAGGCATATCGATGTTCGAAAGCACTTTGGGAATACGGTTCTTGATTGCCTCCTCGATGCAGTGCTTTCGGTCGTACATTATTTCGGTGAATACCCACATCGCTCCCAGTGCGATCATTACGCCCATATAAGGAGGCAGGCCGGTAAGACTTTTGAATACGGGCACGGCGACGAGCAATGCCGAGCCGAGATAGAGTATCGTATGGCTTTCGCGGTCGGATATGAATCGCGGGCGGTCGGGTTCGTCCGGCTCGGCGCTTTCGGCGACCGTGCCGCCGCGCAGCGATCGCGAGGCGATAAGCACGGGAATGACCACGGAAACCAAGCAGGGCACGATAAGTGCTGCGATGAGTTTCAGTGCCGTGACATTGCCTTTGGTCCATAGCATTATGGTGGTGACGTCGCCTATGGGCGACCAAGCTCCGCCGCTGTTTGCCGCGATGACTATCACCGATGCGAATATCCACCTCTCGCGCTGCTCCGAGACTAATCGCCGCAGCAGCATCACCATTATGATAGTCGTGGTCATATTGTCTAACAGCGCCGACATAAAGAATGTTATGCCGGCCGCGATCCACAGCAGCGGCGTCTTGCGGCGTGTGGTTATGTGTCGGGTGATGACGCTGAAACCGCCGTGAATATCGATCAGATCGACGATCGTCATAGCCCCCAGCAGAAAGACTACGATCTCGCAGGCGTCGCCCAAAAACTCCACCGCCTGCGAACTTATCGCCGACCGGCTCAGTTCAGGCGATATCGTAGGCGCCCATATGCCGAGAATGCTCCACAGCACGCCGCACATTAGCAGTGCGATGGCGGATTTGTTGATGCCTATCTTGTGTTCGAGTGCGATGCAGCCGTATCCAAGTACGAATACGACGATAAGAGCGTATGTTGCCATTGTGAAACTTTTGCTCCGGTCGAGGGCATATTCTGTGCCAATCGCGACGGCCGCGTCACAGCTGCCGGCGTGCGGCGGTTACATACGGCGGCGAAATTCGGAGCAGACGACGGCGGTCGCTACCGCTACATTGAGCGATTCGGAGCCGCGGCGGGATGCGGGGTAGGGCGGTATGAGCAGCTTGCGGGTTATAAGCGAGGCTACTTCGGGGCTTACTCCGCGGCCTTCGTTGCCCATAACGACGATGCCGCCGGCTGTCAGTTCGCTGCGGTAGATGTCTTCGCCTTCGAGGAAAGTACCGTAGATCGCTATCTTGCGGCGGCGGGCATCGGCGAGCACGGCGGGCAGGTCGAGGTAGTGTACGCGCACCCTCAGTATGGCACCCATAGTGGCCTGTACGACCTTGGGGTTGAAGCAGTCGGCACAGTCGGGCGAGCATATCACGTCGCTTATGCCGTACCAGTCGGCCAGCCGGATTATCGTTCCCATATTGCCCGGGTTTTGAACCTCGTCCAGCGCAAGCACCAAGCCGTCGGAGAGTGCGAAATCGTAACGTGGTATCTCGACCAGCGCAACGGTATCGGACGGTGTCTTGAGCAGCGACAGCCGCTCCATGTCTTTCGGCGAAACGTGCTCTGCTGCAGGGTGCTGCAGAGTGTCGGCTGAGGTGTATATGCGCCGTATGCGCAGCGGTGAACGGCATATCTCGCCGACGAGTTTGGCTCCTTCGGCTACGAACAGACCGGTCTCGGTGCGGGCGCGTTTGTCGGCCAGCGAACGGATGAGTTGAATGTCTGCACGTGTGGGCATTGTTGTGTTCTGTTTTTTGTGTGCTGTACAGCCTTTCG
>CAYYUW010000015.1:0-2882 GCA_964474985.1 uncultured Alistipes sp.
AGGGTTTTGCCCCGCTGCTGCTTCGCTTTGTTGAAGAACCATATCGACACGGGGATCTGCGTAGTATAGAACAACTGCGGCGGCATAGCTACAATGCAATCGACTAAATCGGCTTCGACAAGCCGTCGGCGAATTTCGCCCTCGCCGCCGCTCTGGCTCGACAGCGAACCATTAGCCAGCACTACGCCCGCACGGCCCGTCGGCGCGAGGTGGTGGATGATATGCTGAATCCATGCGAAGTTGGCGTTGCCATCGGGAGGTGTACCATATTTCCAACGCACATCGTCCGAGAGTTTGTCCGCACCCCAGTCGCTGAGATTGAACGGAGGATTGGCCATCACGAAATCGGCTTTGAGCGTCGGGTGGCAGTCGTTGAAGAAAGTATCGGCATTATACTGCCCCAAATTTGCCTCGATGCCGCGAATAGCGAGGTTCATATGCGCCATTTTCCACGTCGTGGGGTTTGAGTCCTGACCGTAAACCGAGATGTCGTTGATATGCCCCGCGTGCTGCTCGATAAACTTTGCCGACTGCACGAACATTCCGCCCGAACCGCAGCAGGGGTCATAAACGCGGCCGTGGTAAGGTTGCAGCACATTGACAAGCGTCTTGACGACACACGCCGGAGTGTAGAATTCGCCCGCGAGTTTGCCCTCCGCCTCGGCAAACTTGGAAAGGCAGTATTCATAAACACGACCCAAAATATCCTTCGAGTCGCCGTGTTCGTGCATCTTGATATTGGTAAAGAGGTCGACAACATCACCCAGTCGCCGTTTGTCGAGTTCAGGACGCGCAAAGTTCTTGGGCAGAATATCTTTGAGGCGTTTGTTTTCGCGCTCGATAGTGCGCATCGCGTTGTCGATGGCCGTGCCGATTTCGGGTGTATGCGCTTGCGCGGCAATCACGCTCCACCGTGCCTCGGCAGGAACATAGAATATATTATCAGCCGTATATTCGTCGCGATCCTCCTCGAAACCTTCACCGTCGGCCACAAGTTGCGCGTACTTATCTTCGAACTTGTCAGAAATATACTTCAAAAAGATAAGCCCCAGCACGACTGACTTATACTCCGATGCGTCGATATTACCACGCATCTTGTCCGCCGCCTTCCAAATCTTATCCTCAAAACCGATGTCTGCCGTATTTACTCGTTTCATAATAGCAAAATTTGGCATAAAGATAAGAAAAATTCTCGATATAAGGGAGATAAAATTTTCATTTCCGATATTCCTACTCTCAACCAGCAAGTGCAAAATTACGGCATAATCAGTACAAAAGCAACATCCGTAGCCACGTCAGTCCATCATCACGAAAGCAGCCCAAAGCGTCGGGTCGCTGCCCTGCACCGACTTGCCGTCTATCATGAAGACCGAACGCCTCACTTTCGCCTGGGCTGCCGCGAGTGCCGACCGCTTGTCCATCCCCGTAGCTAACCCGCGGTAGAACTCGCTCATCATCAACTGCGTAGCCTCGTCGCTCACCTGCCAAAGGCTCATCAGCAGCGTGTGTGCCCCGGCCAACTTGAAAGCACGCTGAAGGCCGAACACTCCTTCGCTGGTTACATCGCCAAGTCCAGACTGGCATGCCGACAAGGTGACTAAATCCGTACCGGCAAAGTTAAGTAGCGAGATTTCGTGTGCAGTAAGGATTCCATCGTCCAGCCCCTGAGGCTGCGAGGAGGGATTCAGCCATGCATTGTTAGCTCCGGAGAAGACAAGACCCGAGCGATTCAGGCTCTCCTGTGCCGACGAGGCAAAGGTGGAGACCGTCTTTCCCTCCTTGGGCAGGTAGTAGCCATGCGTAGCAAGATGGAGGATGCGGAACGGCTGCCCCGAAAGGGCCTTCAGGCTCTCTTCCACTCCGCTGTCACCGGTATATTTTATCACCTGATAATGCTTCTGCAACAGTTCGGACTCGATGTCGTCCACCTCTTGCAACGTGCCGCCAAGATACCCCCACAGATGGCGCTGCGTGCCGTCGGGCGCCACAAAGCCACGTTTGGAGGCGCCGCGCATCGAAGCGAAGTTTGCGGCATACAGTTCCATATCGTCAACGCCGGTATTGTAGTTTAATCCGCCGTAGAGCACAGCATCCGGGTTGCCGTTGGTGGAGCGGTGGAGTGCCAGCTCCCGGGTGGACGACAGGCGCACCATGCGGTACACGTCATCCATGCGCCGCGCATCGTCGAACGGCAAATATTCGATAGGAATGTTATAAAGCCTGCCCGAGGGCGAGAAGTAGACGTGCTCCCCCTTTGTGAAGTGGGGTAGCAGCTTCTTCCATACTTTCTGCGTAAACTGTGGGGTAAGTTCTCCTGCTGGATGGCGATCGCTCTTGTGCTCCACGGGCAGTGCCATCAGAAAGATATGCTTCGGCTCGTCATAGTCTGCCCGCACCAGCTCGGCGGAGTAGTATTCCATTTGCTTGTCGCGCGAGCACACGAACTCTACAGCAGTCTCGCCAGGCTTTAGTGTAGCCTTCACCTCCTTCCATGTGACGGCGGTGAAGTTCATGTAGTCGCCTATCTCACGCGAACTGGCAATGATTTGCTGTTCCAGCGCATCGGTCTCACGCTTCTTTCGATCCCATTTCTCAGACCCATTAAGCTGCTGGGTGGCAGCCAGTTCCTGCCTGTTCAGCTTCAGTTGCTGGTAGAGCTGCATCAGTTCGGTATTGTTCGACTGGTTGATGAGCCGCAGCAGGTTGGCAGAGGCTTCGAGCATGATTCCCTTGTTGAGCAGCGAAGCGTTATAGAGCAGGCGGGCGGAGCGGCTTCTGTCCTGGACGGGTATTTCTATCACACGTCCACCGCTCATCACCACCACGCCCTCGCGGTTGCTCAAAAACAGGCGGTTCATGTTCTTCTCAACTTCCTTCCAGTA
>CAYYUW010000016.1:0-16149 GCA_964474985.1 uncultured Alistipes sp.
ACTCCGGCCTTGATTGGTTTGATAAGTCCGCCGCGACCAATGATTGCGTCGAGCGTCTTGGGGCGTATGCCCCGGCGATCGAGTTCGTCAGCTATCACCTGACGACGGTATCCAAGCTGATCGGGGATGCTGTCGAATTGCGACAGCTCCTCTCTGCTGTGCCGTACGGTAAATTCGGCTATCGGTGTCAGACCCTTGAAAAGCCCTACTTTGGTCGAAGTCGACCCGGGGTTTATTACGAGTATATTATAGTTGTCTCCCATATAGTCGCGGTGTGATAATTGTTAATATTAAAAGTTAAAAAAAGCGCAATCCGAAGCACATTTTTTCTGACGCTTCGGATTGCGTCGTATCGGGCGGCCTATTTAGCCGAAAGACAAGCCAAAGCTATCGAATAAAGCTTGGTTTTGCTCGAGTCGCCGCGCGAAGTGAGTACGCAGGGCACATTGCTGCCAACGACCATTGCTGCCAGCTCGGCCCCGCCGATCTTGGTGGCCGACTTGAAGAATACGTTTGCCGACTCGATATTGGGGAACAGCAGGCAGTCCACCTCGCCGGCTACCGAGCTGCCGGTAACCTTCTTATGTTCGGCAACCTCCTTGAACAGAGCGACGTCGAGCGACAGCGGACCGTCAACCTGAACCTTGCCCAACTGACCGCGATCGCCCATCTTGGCCAGCATAGCAGCCTCGGTCGAAGAGAGTACCGAGGGCAGCAGCTGTTCGCTGGCGGATATGCAGCCGATCTTGGGGCATTCGATGCCCAGCGCATTGGCCGTCTTGGTTAGATAGCCGATGATCTTCTGCTTCTGCTTGAAGTCGGGAGCGGGAATGATTGCCACATCGGAGATGATGAGCAGGCGGGGATAATCGGGCAGTTCGACTACGGCCACGTGGCTCAGCACACCCTTGGGCGGGAACAGTCCGGCCTCCTTGTTGAGTATGCCGCGCATATACTTGTCGGTCGATACCAGACCCTTCATAAGCACGTCGCCGTTGCCGGCGGCAATGATGCTCACGGCCTTGTTCACGGCCTTCATATCGTTGCCCTCTTCCTCGATCGTGAACTTGGCCACGTCGATGCCCTCCTCGGCGCATACGCGCTCGATCTCGGCGCGGCTGCCGACCAGTGTAGCCTCGACCAATCCGGCTTCGACAGCTTCATTTACGGCTGCAATGGTATGCGAATCCTGACCGTATGCCACGACCAAACGCTTGCGGCCTTTAGCTTTCGCTGCGACGACTATGTCGTCCAATTTCTTGATAACCATAATAATGTATGTTTAACGCTTGTTTTTGACAATATTGTAAGTATCCGATGCGATAACCAGCTCCTCGTTGGTTGCTACCACAGCCACCTTGACAGCCGAATCTGCAGCCGACAGTATCTTATCCTGTCCGCGCACGCCATCGTTGGCTTTGTCGTCGAAATGAAGGCCCAAGAACTCTAACCCCGAGCAAACGTAGCTGCGCAGTTCGGGCGAGTTCTCGCCTACGCCGCCGGTGAAGACGATCAAATCCACTCCGCCCATCTCGGCTGCGTATGCGCCTACAAAGCGCTTCACGCGCATATAGTACATTTCACGTGCCTCGGCTGCCAATCCGTTGCCGGAATCAACCGCAGCGTCGATGTCGCGCATATCGCTCGAGATGCCGGTGAGACCCTGTATGCCCGACTTCTTGTTGATGAAGGCATCCATCTGGTCGTAATCCATCTGCTCCTTGCGGGCGATATATATCAAAGCGCAGGGGTCGATCTGACCGGTGCGGGTACCCATCATCAGGCCGTCGGCAGGGGTGAATCCCATAGAGGTGTCGATCGAGCGTCCGTTCTTTATGGCGGTTATCGAAGCGCCGTTGCCGATGTGGCAGGTGACGATGCGCGAGTTTTCGACATTCAGACCCGTCAGCTTGGCAGCCGCCTCGGCTACGAACTTGTGGCTGGTTCCGTGGAAACCGTACTTGCGGACCTTCCAGTCGGTGTAGTACCTGTGCGGAATGGCATATAGGTAGTTATATGCCGGAATGGTTTGGTGGAACGCCGTGTCGAAGGTGAAAACCTGCGGGATATCGGGCAGAATGGCCGCAATCGACAGAACACCCTGAAGATTGGCCGGATTGTGCAGCGGTGCCATCTCGAAGCACTCACGCACGTGGGCGATGGACTCGGGAGTAACCAATGCACTGCCGCTGAAAAATTCGCCGCCGTGAGCTACGCGGTGACCTACGGCATTCAGTTCGTCGAGCGAAGCTATGACGCCGTGCTCGGGATCAGTCAGCGCCTTGAGGATAAGATCGATACCGACATTATGATCGGGTATGGGCTGGTGCTTTTCGATCTGGGTTTTGCCGACGGGGCGATGGGTCAGTACGCCTTCAGGCAGGCCGATACGCTCGACCAAACCTTTCGCCAGCAGCTTGTGGCAGCTTTCGTTCATATCGATCACCTGATACTTGATCGACGAACTGCCGCAGTTGAGTACGAGAATATTCATTTTTACAGTAGTTTTTATGTAAGTGCATTAATTCTGTTTCCAATCCACATCCCCGCAGCTGTGAACAACAGGCATACGATTACGCTTGCAGCGATATACATTGCAGCCGAGGCGGTCTCACCGTCGTGCAGCAGACGCACCGCATCCGCCGAGAAGGTCGAGAATGTCGTAAACCCTCCGCATAATCCCGTCACGGCGAACCAGTACCAGCCGCCATGCGGCACTAATGTCATCAACAGGCCTATGGCCAGCGAACCAGCGGCATTGACCGTGAAGGTTCCCCACGGAGAGCATCCGGCCAACAGCAGCGACGCTACGGCAAAACGCAGGATGCTGCCCACCATTCCGCCCAATCCGACGGCGATCATATCGCGTATCATATACAGTTGCGAAATTTATGCACACAAATATAACACAAATATAATTCACAATATATCTGAGACGAAAAAAAGTTATCGAATTGCGACATATCGGTTATAATCCGTCACTTTTCGGCTGTAAAAAATATGTCCGGCATCGGGCCGGACATATTTTTCGACAGTCTATTCGGCATACAGCCACGTTCGCATCGACCACTGTCCCGCAGGGGGTATGGCAGTGAAACCGGTCGTTTCGTCGGGCAGGTGGCGCATATTGGGGGCATTGGTTACCCACGACATAGGTTCGGGACACACCCAAGGCACTCCGCCGCCGTTGTTCCATACGGTCCAGTATTTTGTCTTTTCATCGACGCGATAGAATACGCGCCGGCCGTTGCGGATATTGCGCACCACGGCGCCACGATACTCCCTGCCGTCGACATCGATCGGCGACATCGTGAACGCCGCACTGATTGCGCCGTGACCGACCGGAACGATGCCCTCGTCGCGCAGATGCTCGAACTCGCCCTCCAAAGGCGTCAGCGTATCGCTCGGCAGGTTGCGGCCGTCAAGCAGCCAGCGCTTGCCGGCCGAGAGGATCAACCTGTAGTCGTCGCCCACGCTATCGGCCATAAACGGCACATTCAGCGGCGTATGATATCCCACGCCGATAGGCATCGCCGTCTTGCTGCGGTTGAAGAACACCACGGTATGCTCCAGTCCGGCAGCGCTCAGGCGGAAGATCATCTTGCACTTGAACTCGTGCGGCAGGTGACGGAACACGGCATCGTTGGCAGCATTGGAGTAGTAGCGAGCCTCGATCAACACCTCGTCGTCCGTCTCTATCGCTTTCGACACTGCGAACGGCTGCGACTTGATAATGCCGTGATGAAAGGCGCCCTCGGCCGGAATGGTTACGGGGAAGCGATACTCGCGCCCCTCGAACTCGAAATGCGCGTCCGCGATACGGTTGGGCGGCAGCAGCAGCGGCAGGCCGTAGACGTGGGGGCGCACCTTGAAGTTTTCCACCTCGTCAGCTTTGGGCGTGCGCAGTATTTCGATCCCGAGACGGGTATTCGCTACCCTTACAAGGTTGGCTCCCATCGACGGAATCAAAAGTGCAGTATAGTCGCCCTTGGCGAACTCCACCGCATCCATCCCGTACCAGTCGATACGACGTATCATACCTTAAAGCATTTTTTCGATCTTGTCCTTGATCACGTTCTTCGAGACAGCGCCAACGCTTTTGTCAACCAGTGCGCCGTCCTTGATGAAGACCAGCGTAGGTATATTGCGCACGCCAAATTTGGCAACCGCCTCTTCACACTCCTCCACATCGCACTTGGCGACGACTACGCGCCCTTCGTATTCAGCTGCGAGTTCGTCCACGATAGGGGCTATCATCCGGCAGGGTCCGCACCACTCAGCCCAAAAATCCATCACCACAGGCAGCTTCGAGTCCAAGATCTGTTGAAAGTTGTCGTTATTAACTGTTAAAGCCATAATAATAAAGTTGTTATAATGTTTAACTTATTGTGTAGTTTACACACATTTTTTCGCAAAAGCCGATCAGATCCTTCGGCGAAATTTTCATACTACGCGAATACATATTCACCGATACTTCGCTTTCGCTGTCGACGACCTTCACCCGCAGCGTCGTCTTTCCCTGCGACATCTTGACCGACTCGGCCAGCGAAGCGATCAACGATTCTGTAATCTCGTTCACCTGCAGCGAAATGAACATCTCGCGTATGTTGTCCATAACGTCGCTAAGCTGCATCATCGAGGTAATAACTAACTCCATCTCGGTGCGTCCGCGCGCGATGTTCTCCTTTGACTGGAACCGCCGCGGCTGAATTTTGCCCTTTATATATAGCATATAATCCTCGAACAGGTATTTGCGCAGGTTCTCGTAGTCCTTGCTGAAGAGCGTGAACTCGTGAGTTGCACCGCTGTAATCCTCAAGTGTAAAGCGCCCGTAGGGACGGCCCTGCTTTGAGGTCAGGTGCTGCACGGCGACCACCATGCCGCCGAACGATACGTCACGCGGCTGGCTGTCGGCTATGTCGCTCAGCTCGGACAGCTGAACAGAGCACATCTTGTCGAGGATGAATTTGTATTCGTCTAACGGGTGCGCCGACAGGTACAGTCCGACCATCTCACGCTCCTTCTTCAGCGTCTCAATCTGCGAAGTCTCCTGACATACCGGAAGTGTAGGTCTGGCGACCTCCACGGCCAGTCCGTCGCCGCCGAACAGGCTTTGCAGCGAGTTCTGTTTGTCGGTCTGGAACTTGGTGCCGTAGCGTATCATCTGCTGTATGAAGGTCTCGCCGTTGCGGTCGCGGAGATCGGGTGCCGTCAGCTTGCTGCGGTGGAAATCGATCAACGAATCGAACGCACCGGCATAAACCATATTTTCGATGCACTTGCTGTTCACCGCAGTGAAATTGACACGTTCGATAAAGTCGTACAAGTCCTTGAAATCGCCGTTTTTGCGACGGTCATCGACAATGCTCTTGACCGCCGCTTCACCGACGCCCTTGATCGCTGCCAAACCGAAGCGCACATTGCCCTCGGCATCGGCCGAAAAGTTGTGGAAACTCTTGTTTATATCCGGACCGAGCACCGTGATACCCATACGCTTGCACTCGGCCATATAAAGCGTAAGTTGATCGATGTTGGAGAGGTTGCGGCTCAGTACGGCAGCCATAAATTCGGCCGGATAATTGGCCTTGAGGTAAGCAGTCTGGAAAGCTACCCACGAGTAGCAGGTGGCATGCGACTTATTGAAGGCGTACGAGGCGAACTTCTCCCAGTCGGCCCAAATTTTTTCGAGCACCTTGGGATTGTGGCCGTTCTTCTGACCGCCCGATATGAATTTCGGCTTCAGATGGTCCAGCTTGTCCTTCAGCTTCTTACCCATCGCCTTGCGCAGCGTGTCGCTCTCGCCGCGGGTGAACCCCGCAAGCAGACGCGACAGAAGCATCACCTGCTCCTGATATACCGTAATACCGTAAGTATCTTTGAGATACTTCTCCATAATCGGAATATCGTACACTATGGGTTCGTCCCCGTGCTTGCGGGCGATGAACTGCGGAATGTAATCCATCGGACCCGGGCGGTACAAGGCGTTCATTGCAATGAGGTCCTCGAAAGTCGATGGCTGCAACTCCCTGAGGTACTTCTGCATACCGCCCGACTCGAACTGGAACGTACCGACCGTGCGGCCTTCGCAGTAGAGTTTGTATGTCGCCGGATCGTTTATGATGCTGAAGTCATCGATATCGATCTTCTTGCCGCGCGTATAGAATATGTTGTCGACGGCCTCCTTGATTATGGACAGGGTTTTCAGTCCGAGGAAGTCCATCTTTATCAGGCCCGTATCCTCAATTACCGAACCTTCGTATTGAGTTACGAGCATCTTCTCGCCGGTCTCCTTGTCGTCGGCGGTCGACACGGGGACCCAATCCGTTATATCATCGCGGCAAATGATTGTGCCGCAGGCATGTACACCGGTATTGCGCACATTACCCTCGAGCATCTTAGCGTATTCGATAGTGTCGTGCAGAATCGGGTCGTCCGACTCTTCGGCCTCCTTCAGCTCCGGCACCAAATCTATCGCCTGAGCCAGATTCTTCAGCTTCTTGCCGTCAGGAGTCTTGTCGGGCACGAGCTTGCACAGACGGTTTGATTCGGCGAGCGGCAGTTTCTGCACACGTGCCACATCCTTGATAGCCAGCTTCGACGCCATAGTGCCGTAGGTGATTATATGCGCGACTTTCTCCTTTCCGTACTTCTGCGTCACCCAGTTAAGCACGCGGCCGCGGCCGTCATCGTCAAAGTCGATATCGATATCTGGCAGCGAGATACGGTCGGGATTGAGGAAACGTTCGAACAGCAGATCGTATGCAATAGGGTCGATCTGCGTGATGCCCAAGCAGTATGCCACAGCCGAGCCGGCCGCCGATCCACGCCCGGGACCCACCGACACATCCAACTTCTCGCGTGCGGCCGTTATGAAGTCCTGCACTATAAGGAAGTATCCCGGGAAGCCCATGGTCTTCATCACGTGCAGCTCGAATACAAGCCGCTCGCGTACCTCCTCGCTCAGCGGATCGCCGTAACGTTTCTTGGCGCCGTCGAAGGTCAGTTTTGCCAAGTAGTCCGCTTCGAACTTTATGCGATATAACTTATCGTAACCGCCTAATTTCTCGATCTTTTTATGGGCGTCCTCCTCACTCATGACCACGTTGCCGTTCTCGTCGCGGGTAAACTCGTCGAAGAGGTCTTTTTCAGTCAGACGCTGCCGGTACTCGGCCTCGGAGCCGAACTCCTCGGGAATGGCGAAGGTCGGCATAATCGGGGCATGGTCGATCGAATAGCTCTCGACCGAGTTGCAGATATCGACCGTGTTGGCCATAGCCTCGGGAACGTCACCGAAAATCGCCGCCATCTCGGCCCGTGTCTTCAGCCACTCCTGTTTTGAGTACAGCATACGTTTCGGGTCATCAAGATCGCGGCTCGTGCTGAGGCATATCAAGCGGTCGTGAGCCTCGGCATTATTCTCGTCGACGAAATGCACATCGTTGGTGCAAACAAGTCGTATATTGTGCTTTACAGCTAATTGCTTCAAGTATTCGTTTACCTTCAGCTGCATAGGGTAGGCCTCGTGATTGGCACGCGCCACGGTCGCCTTGTGCAGCTGGAGTTCGAGGCAGTAGTCGTCGCCGAAGAGATTTTTGTACCACAGCACGGCCTCCTCTGCCTCCTTGAATTGGTCGGCAGTAATGCGCTTGGGCACCTCGCCGCCGAGGCAGGCCGAACAGCAAATCAAACCCTCGTGGTACTTTTCTAATTCGGTGCGGTCGGTTCGCGGCCGCATATAAAAGCCTTCGGTCCACGCCTTGGAGACTATCTTGATAAGGTTATGATAGCCTTTGGCATTCTTAGCCAGCAAAATAAGGTGGTAGCCGCTCTGATCCTCCTTGCCCTCCTTGTTGTAGAGCCGGCGGCGGGCAACGTAGACTTCGCAGCCGATGATCGCCTTGAAGTCGGGTACGGCTTCGAGTGAGGCGATTTTGTCGCGGGCTGCAGCGGGGTCGAAGCCGAACTCCTTGCCCATATTTTCGACATCGGCCAGCCGGTTCTCGGCGCGGGAGTAGGCTACGGCATCCTCGGGTGAATCGTTCTTCTTGGCGGCAAGTTGTTCGAGCGGGCCTTCAACTCGTCGAGATATGCCGCTGCGTCGCTCCTCTGAGAGAGAATCTCGTCGAGCGATGCAGACAGTTTCTTAAGTGCCTTGATCTTATCGTGTTTTTCACCGTTGCACTTCTTGACGTAGTTCCAGAACTCCTTGATGCCGAACATATTGCCGTGGTCGGTAATGGCAATGCCCGGCATACCGTCCGCCATGGCCTTGTCGACTAAACGCTTGATGCTGGCCTGACCGTCGAGGATCGAATACTGCGAGTGTACGTGGAGGTGTACGAAATTCTGCATCGCTTCTGTTTTTGAAACAAAGATACGCAATCTTGCACTAAATTTGCGAATAATGTTATCGGTTTTTTATGAACATTATGCCAACTCTACCGACAATGGAACAGTCCACATTAGTCACACTGATGAAATTCAATACCATCGACGAAGCGACGGTAGCCAAGTCGATACTTGACGGAGCAGGAATATACTCCATCATACGCAACGAATACATGGCTTCGATACTGCCGTTCGGCGAGGGGCTTGCCGCTGAAATTATGGTATCCGAACGGGATGCCAAGGAGGCGTCGGCCGTGCTGGCCGCCTTCAACCGCCAGCCGGACGATGCGAAGTCCAAATAGACCACGCTTTCTCGGCCTGCCTTTCGAGCATTGTCTGCCCATTGAGCGTCTGCGCACCCCGTTCGGCGCCGAGCGCAAGAAACCGCGTAACCGGCGGATTGTAAACTAAATCGAACAGGGTATGCCGCTCGTCCACAAGGTCGTATGGCAGCTGCGGGGACTCGTCCGCAGCGGGATAGGTTCCAACGGGTGTCGCATTGATTATCAACCCCGCTTCGGCCATTATCCGCTCGTCGATCTGCTCGTATGTCAGGTTGCCGCGCATCCTGTCGCGCGAAACTACAGCATATTCGATGCCGCGCTCGGCCAATACGTACTGAACTGCCTGCGACGCTCCGCCCGTGCCGAGCAGCAGGGTGAACGGTTGCGCCCCGCCGATCGTCATATCGAGCGAAACACGTATGCCGTCGATGTCCGTGTTGTATCCGTGCAGTTTGTTATTCTCTATTTTTACGCAGTTTACGGCACCTATCTCAAGTGCTTCGGCATCCACCTCGTCAAGATAGCCGATTACCTCGCGCTTGTAGGGTATAGTCACATTGAACCCGCAGAGCAACGGGGTGTTAAGCAGCATTTGCGGCAGGCAGTCGATCGCCGGCAACTCGAAGTTGCGGTATTCGCACTCCGCCAGCGCCGGATCGCCGGCGAATTTGCGGGCGAAATACGCAGCGGAGAACGAGTGCCCGAGCGTTCGCCCGACAAGTCCGTAGAGCCGTTTCATCGCTGGGCCTTTTTCAGGCGGGCGCCTATGAACTCTATGACATATATCAATGCGAAGCCGGCGATGCACATCGCCACAGCCTCCAACAGATGGGCATCGGCCGAGTTGAGCTGTTCAAATACCGCCGGCGACACGTTGCGCTCCACCAACGGGTGGATAGCGCCGTGGCTGTCGGTATATGTTTCGAGGCACTCTTTCCATGGCCACACCTTGTTGAGCGAGCCGATCATAAAGCCCATCAGCATCGTAACCGTGGCATCGTGCCACTTGTGCAGCAGCCACGACAGCACGTGCGAGAAGCTGACTATACCGGCAACGGCACCGACGCCGAACAGCAGCAGCACGCCGATGCGCAGCTCGGTGACGGCTGTCATTATATACATGTACTTGCCGAGCAGCAGCAGTATGAATGCGCCGGAAATACCCGGCAGGATCATTGCGCAGATAGCTATTGCACCGGAGAGGACGATGAACCACCAGTCTTCGGGGGTCGATGCAGGCGAAACTACTGTGATCCAGTATGACAGGGCGGCGCCAAGAACCAACGTCAAGACCGGACCGAAACTCCAGCGGTGTACTTCGCGGCCGACCGTCAGGGCCGAGGCGATTATCAGTCCGAAGAAAAACGACCACGTCACGATAGGGTGGCAGGTGAGCATATAGGTCATAAGCCGCGCCATAGTGACGATAGCGATGCCGATGCCAACTGCGAGCGACAGCAGGAAACGGCCGTTGACCTTATCGACGAACTGCCGGAACCGGCCCGTGAACAGCAGTTTCAATGCTTTGAGGTCGATGCTCTTGATCGACTCGATCAGCTCCTCGTATATTCCCGAGATAAATGCGATGGTTCCGCCGGATACCCCCGGGACCACGTCAGCCATACCCATTGCGCACCCCTTGAGTGCGGTCATTACGTATTTTTTCATCATCTTTCAATTTGCACGCACAAAGATAATGATTTGGGCATAAAAAAAGAATTGACTTCGTCGATTCGAAATCAATTCCAGCGATAAAAACCGTAAACTTTCAAAGTTTCTCGAACTCGTCGTCGATCGAGTTGTAATGCTCCTGCGGAATAAGATGTCCAGCGGGAGTAAAGAGTTCAGGTTTGCTTCTTTTGATGAAGTTCATCGCATCCTTTAATCCCAATTCAAATTTGTCAAAATCTTCCTTGTAAAGAAACATCGTGCGTCGGTCGTAAGCAACTTCTCCATCCGCAGCCGTACGTTTGCGGCTTTCCGTTATGGTGATGTAGTAATCGTCGCCTCGCGTAGCCTTTACGTCGAAGAAATAAGTCCGGCGGCCGGCCTTAATCGCTTTGGAATAAATCTGGTCGTCCCAATTTTCTCCCGTCTTTTGATAATCTAACATACGCCTTGTTATTATTAACGGTGTAAAGGTACGCCTTTTTTTGCAATAAAAAAAGCTATTCCATACAAAATCGCGTCAGAATGTAAGCGAAAAGCCTATTTGAAGTATTTTATTTCGCCGAAAGTGCCTCAATTGCTTTACGCAGCATATCGCTGTCGGCATTGACGATTCTGAAGTATGCTGTTGTGTCCCATAGCCTTTGCGCGATCATCGCCTTCACAAGAAGCGATATTTGCGACCGCGACACGTCCAATTGCTCCGAATTGCGCACAATGCCTCTTTTTTCGCCGAAAGCCGCGAGGGCTTCGATCATATCGTCGTCCACCTCGAACCGCTCGATGAAACCGTCGGCGGTAGGGTAGTCGCGCTCGATCTTGGCCCGATTGTCGTCGAGATAATCTACGACGAACTCGGCTATCGCGCCGCGGCGGTTCAGCTCCGCCCAATAATCGGTGTATCCCGTCGTGTCTATCGCCACCATAACATCGGGCATAATGCCTCCGCCGCCGTACACCGTGCGGCCCTTGATGAGCGTACGGTACTTGGGCAGCGTATCGAGCGCCGCCGAGTCGATCTCGGCCTTGCCGAAGCGCTCAACGAAGTTTTTGTAATACTCATCCTTCTTGCCATTTTCGAAGGGGCGCTGTATCACGCGGCCGGTCGGGGTATGGTAGCGTGCTATGGTAATGCGCACGGCTGAACCGTCGACAAGCGGGAACTGACGCTGTACCAAACCCTTGCCGAAACTCGGGCGGCCGACTATCACGGCCCTGTCCCAATCCTGCAACGCGCCGGAGACTATTTCGCTCGCCGAGGCTGAGTTTTCGTCGATAATCACCGCGACGCCGCCTTTCAGGAACTCGCCGTCACGTCGTGCCGAGAATGTCTCCGAAGGCACCACGCGCCCCTCGATCGATACGATCGCCGAACCGCGCGGCAGAAAGTAATTGGCCATCTCGACAGCTTCATCCATCAAGCCGCCGCTGTTGCCGCGCAGATCCAGCACCAAACGCTTCGCTGCCGGCATCGACGCCATCGCTTCGCGGAACTCTGTCATCGTGGTGCGACCGAAGCGGTTCACCTTTATATAACCGGTCTGCAGGTCGAGCATATACGCGGCATCCACCGTGTTGATCGGAATCTGACCGCGCACGATAGTGAAGCCGAGAGGCTCCGGTTCGCCGTGCCGCACCACCTCGATATCGACCTTGGTGCCCGCCTTGCCTCGGAGCAGTTCGGGCGCATGCGCCTGCTTGATACCGATTATGCTCTCGCCGTTCACCCCGATTATCCGGTCGCCGGGCAGTACTCCCACGGTGGCCGCCGGTCCTCCGACGATAGTATTCACCACGCGCAGCGTGTCGTCCATAACGCGAAACTCGATGCCTATGCCGCTGAAGCTGCCGTCGAAACTCTCGTTCACAGACTTCAACTCTTCAGCATTGATGTACGCCGAATGTGGATCCAGTTCGGAGAGCATCTTGACGACGGCGTCTTCGACCAACTTTTCGCTGTCCACTTCGTCCACATACGATCCGGCAAGATAACGGTAGAACTGCACTAATTTCTGCAACTGCACAGTCGGATCTGCGCTGCTGCGTTGTGCCGAGGCGCCGACAACGACGAGCAGCGATAACAGGGTGGACAGCAAACGTTTCATATTTTCAGCGTTTTATTCGATACAGCCGGCCAGCGATTCAGCCGCAACGGAGCGCTGTTCGCCGGTGCGCATATTCTTCAATGTTACGGTGCCGGCCGCAAGCTCGTCGCTGCCGATGATCGCCACGTACGGAATCTCGCGACGGTTGGCATACTCCATCTGCTTTTTCATCTTGCCGCAGTCGGGGTATATTTCGGCCGATATGCCCGCTTGGCGCAGTAGGGCCAGCAGACGCATTGAGGCCAGCTGTTCGGCTTCGCCCAGATTGGCGAACATAACCTGTGTGGTAATGCGTGTTCCGGCCGGAAACAGATCAAGCCCGCACATAACGTCGTAGATGCGGTCAGCACCGAACGAAATGCCCACGCCCGACATTCCCGACATGCCGAATATACCGGTAAGATCGTCGTAACGGCCGCCGCCGCAGATACTTCCGATAGCGAAATCGAGAGCCTTGACCTCGAAAATGGCACCGGTATAGTAGTTCAAACCGCGTGCCAGCGACAGGTCAAGCTCGACAGGCAGATCAACGCCGAGCGCATCGACATAGCCGAATATGGTGCGCATCTCCCTGATACCCTTCATACCCGTTTCGCTTCCGCCGATGATCTGCTCGAGGCGGTCCAGCTTGGCGGCGTTGTCGCCCTCGAGTTCTAATATGGGACGCAGCCGCGCCACTGCCTCTGCATCGATACCCCGCTCGACGAGTTCGGCATTCACGGCATCGATGCCGATCTTCTCCAACTTGTCGATCGCCACGGTTATGTCGATCATCTTGTCAGCATAGCCGATCGTTTCGGCGATTCCGAACAGTATCTTGCGGTTGTTCATTTTGAGTGACACCCGAATGCCGAGCTTGCGGAAAACCTGCTCTACGATTCTCACCAGTTCCACCTCGTTCAGGAGGCTGCGGCTGCCGATCACATCGACGTCGCACTGGTAGAACTCGCGGTAGCGGCCCTTCTGCGGGCGGTCGGCGCGCCATACGGGCTGCACCTGATAGCGTTTGAACGGGAATGCTATTTCGCTCTGGTGCTGCACGACGTAGCGCGCGAACGGAACGGTAAGATCGTAGCGCAAACCCTTTTCGCTGATCTTCGAGGCGAGTGCATTGGAGTTTTTCAGCTCCTCAGGCGCCACTTTGGCGGCGAAATCGCCCGAATTGAGAACCTTGAAAAGAAGCTTGTCGCCCTCCTCGCCGTATTTTCCCAGCAGCGTGGAGAGGTTTTCCATCGCGGGAGTTTCGAGCGGCGAGAATCCGAACGCGCGGAACACCTCCTTGATAGAATCGAATATATATGTGCGCCGCATCATCTCGACTGGCGAGAAGTCGCGCGTACCCTTGGGAATGGTTGGTTTCTGTGCCATAAAATTATAAAGAAAAATCCTCCGATTTGTAATTGCTGTAATAACGTCCGCCGGTCGCTGTGAATTTCAACACGCAATAATCGGGGTCGGTAACACCGCCCGCATAATACTCCGTGTCGCCCTCCTGCCAGATGCGTTCCTTCGCTTCGGGCGTTTCCAAAACTTCTACTGTTCCGGTCAGGCTGACACCTCGAAAGAAACGGCGATCGACGAAATAGATGCTGGCTTTCGGATTTCGGCGCAAACAAGCCACTTTGTTGGACGATGTGTTGGTCGTAAACCAAAATTCCCGAATGCCCACGCGCAGACGGGGTTTCAACATCGCTTTCGTAACGGGGAATCCGGCGGCATCGATGTAAGAGAGGAAGGTCGTACCGGACTTATCTGCCATTGTGCCGACGGTCTGTTCAGTATTTTTCATTTTTTTACTCAAAATTTTGTTCGGCGATTCAAGTTCGTGGTCAGTCGGCTATCAGTTTTTTGTATTTTACGCGGTGCGGGGTAGTTTCTTCGCCCATAGCGCGCTTGTGCTCCTCGTACTCGCTGTACGAGCCTTCGAAGAATACAACCTTCGAATCGCCCTCGAACGAGAGGATATGCGTTGCGATACGATCGAGGAACCAGCGGTCGTGCGAAATGACGACGGCACAGCCGGCGAAGTTCTCCAAGCCCTCCTCCAATGCACGCAGCGTATTGACATCGATATCGTTGGTCGGCTCGTCCAAAAGCAGCACGTTGCCCTCCTCTTTGAGCGCGAGGGCCAGATGCAGGCGGTTACGTTCGCCGCCCGAAAGCATTCCGCATTTTTTCTCCTGATCGGCGCCGGTGAAGTTGAACCTTGCCACATAGGCACGGGAGTTGACCGTGCGGTTGCCTAACGTAATAATATCGCTGTTCTGCGAGATTACATCGTAGACGCTCTTTTCCGGATCGATCGACTTGTGCTGTTGGTCTACATACGCGATTTTCACCGTCTCGCCGATGCGGAAAGTACCCGAAGTCGGTTGCTCGAGTCCCATAATCATGCGGAACAGGGTAGTCTTGCCCGTGCCGTTGGCGCCTATCACGCCGACGATGCCGGCAGGCGGCAGCGAGAAGTTCAGCCCCTCGTACAGTATGCGGTCACCGAAAGCCTTGCTGACATTCTGCGCCTCGATAACCACATTGCCCAAACGCGGACCGTTGGGGATATATATCTCGAGCTTCTCCTCCTTCTGCTTCGAGTCTTCATTGAGCATCTTGTCGTATGCCGACAGACGGGCCTTGCTCTTGGCATGACGGGCCTTGGGACTCATACGCACCCACTCCAGCTCACGCTCCAGCGTCTTTCGGCGCTTGCTCTCCTGCTTCTCCTCCATAGCCAGCCGCTTGGACTTCTGCTCGAGCCAGCCTGAGTAGTTGCCTTTCCACGGAATGCCCTCGCCGCGATCCAGCTCGAGGATCCATCCGGCCACGTTGTCGAGGAAATAGCGGTCGTGCGTCACTGCGATCACCGTACCTTTGTATTGCTGCAAATGCTGCTCGAGCCAGTCGATGCTCTCGGCATCGAGGTGGTTGGTAGGCTCGTCCAAAAGCAGCACATCGGGCTGCTGCAGCAACAGGCGGCAAAGTGCCACGCGGCGGCGCTCGCCACCCGAAAGAACCTTTACCGACTGGTCGGCATCGGGACAGCGCAAAGCATCCATAGCACGCTCCAACACGCTGTCGAGTTCCCAGCCGTTAACCTGCTCGATTTGCTCGGTCAGCTCGCCCTGACGCTCGATGAGACGCGCCATTTCGTCGTCGCTCATCGGCTCCATAAAGCGGTTGTTGATCTGCTCGTACTCCTTGAGCAGCGCCACGGTAGACGCACACCCTTCTTCGACTACCTCGCGAACGGTCTTGGTATCGTCCAGATGCGGCTCCTGCTCCAAATAACCGACCGTGTACCCGGGCGAGAAAACCACTTCGCCCTGATAGTTCTTGTCGATTCCGGCAATGATCTTCATAAGAGTCGATTTGCCGGCACCGTTCAAGCCGATGATACCGATCTTAGCTCCGTAGAAAAAGGATAGGTAGATGTTGTTGAGTACTTTCTTTTGGTTGGTGAAGGTCTTGCTTACGCCCACCATCGAAAAAATTATCTTCTCGTCTGCCATTGCGTGTTGTTTTATGCTGTTTGAATCGGGCAAAGATACGAATAAGCGAGCGCAAAAACAAGTTTACTTGATTTTTGCCGAGCGGGAGTATCTTGGACGAAGTCAATGTACGAATAAGAGAGGGCAAATGCCAAATTTATTTGAGCATTGCCGAGCGCCGCGCCGAGCCGGCACCGGAAATTACCGGGCTACACGACC
>CAYYUW010000017.1:0-10756 GCA_964474985.1 uncultured Alistipes sp.
AGGCTATGGGCCGTGTGGGTGAATCGTTTATGCGTACGTTCCAAATGGCCTCCTACATGAAAAGCGCCTGCGGCAAGCTGGCCGAGGATGCCGACGGCAACGACAACTTCCGCGTACTGCGCTATTTGGCCAAGATCACGATCAATCCGGCCATCACATTCGGCGTGTCGGACTACTTGGGTTCGGTCGAGAAGGGCAAATTAGCCGATTTAGTGCTGTGGGAGCCGCAGTTCTTCGGCGCCAAGCCCAAAATGGTCATTAAGGGAGGCTTTATCAATTGGTCCAATATGGGCGATCCCAACGCCTCGCTGCCTACGCCGCAGCCGTGCTACTACCGTCCGATGTTCGGCGCCTTCGGCAAGGCGATGCCCGAAAGCTGTATGTCGTTCGTCTCGAATGCGGCCTACGACAACGGCATCGCCGACCGCTTGGGACTGCAGCGTATGGTATGCCCCGTCCGCCGCACCCGCCAGCTCACCAAGTACGATATGGTGCGCAACTGCGGAATGCCGGTGATCGATGTCGACCCCGAGACTTTCCAAGTGATGGTGAACGGCGTACGGGCATACGTCAAACCCGCGGATCGCTTCCCGCTCAGTCAGTTGTATTGGTTCAGCTAATGAAGATACATACCGAAATATTAGGCAACGCCGGCACCGGAGAGTGGCGCCGGAAGTTGCAGGATGCAGAGTGCGAAATCGTCGAACTCGACCAGTGGACGGCTCAGAAGAGCCGGCTGGTCGGGCGAAGCGACCGCGGCAACGAGTACGCCGTGGCACTCAGCCGCCACCGCCAGCTGCTCGACGGCGACATTCTCGAGTACGACCCGCAGAGCCGCCGCGCCGTGGTGGTACGCATAAAGCTCAACGACGTTATGGTCGCCGACCTCGGCGCTCTGACGTCCCTGCAGCCCGAGGAGATTCTCCGCACGGCTTTCGAGCTGGGCCACGCCGTGGGCAACCAGCATTGGCCAGCCGTGGTGAAGGGCACCGACGTCTATATTCCGCTGACGGTCGACCGCAAGGTTATGGAGAGCGTGATGCATACGCACCATATCGAGAACGTCGAATACCGCTTCAGCCGCGGACAGGAGATAATCCCCTACCTCGCCCCGCATGAGATAAGGCGGCTGTTCGGCGGCGCCGAGCCAAGCGGGCACAGCCACGTACACGCGCACCAGCTATGACCGACGCCGTGAAGATTATGCGGCTGTTAGAGTTCTCCGACTCGGCCTTTCCGGTGGGGGCGTTCGCCTTCTCGAACGGGCTGGAGACGGCCTCGCAGTCAGGTATCGTACATGATGCCGCCACGCTCGAAGCCTTCACGGCCGATCTGGCTCGGCAGGCAGCCTTCACCGACGGCATCGCCGCCCTGCACGCCTTCAGGAGCGCTGCCGCGGGGGACTACGACGGTGTGAGGAAGGCCGACGGCGAGCTGCTCCGCTGCAAGATAGGCGGCGAGACGCGCCGGATGCTCTGCCGCATGGGCAAGAAACTCGGTGAACTGGCCGCACGCATCGCCCCCTCGCCGATGATCTCGCAATGGCTGGCGGATGTCAGTTCGGGCGCTGCCGCAGGCACCTATCCTGTCGGTCAGGGGCTGCTGTTCGCCGCGGCGGAGCTGTCGGAGCGGGCGCTATTCTGCTCGCACCAGTACGGAGTGATCAATATGGTGCTCTGCGCCGCATTGCGCTGCGTAAGGGTGTCGCACTACGATACGCAGCGGATACTCTTCTCGCTCGCGGCCGATGCCGAAAGTCTCTATGCCGAGGTGCAGCCGCTGTCGATAGAGGATATGAACGCCTTCGTTCCCCGAATCGACATTCTCGCCTCGATACACGAGAAAGGATCGTCGAGGATGTTTATGAATTGATGTTCAACACAATGAAAATGCAAAACAACACCTGCCGCATAGGCATCGGCGGACCCGTCGGCTCGGGCAAGACCGCCATCATAGAAGCTATCACGCCGCGATTACTCGATATGGGTTACAAGGTGCTGATAATAACCAACGATGTGGTAACCACCGAGGATGCCGAGCACGTGCGCCGAATGCTGCGCGGCGTGCTGGTCGAGGAGCGGATCATAGGCGTCGAGACGGGCGCCTGTCCGCATACGGCCGTACGCGAGGACCCGTCGATGAATATCGCCGCCGTGGAGGAGATGGAGTCCCGTTTCCCCGACGGCGACGTGGTGCTCATTGAGTCGGGCGGCGACAACCTGACGCTCACCTTCTCGCCGGCACTGGTCGATTTCTTCATCTATGTGATCGACGTGGCCGCCGGAGACAAGATCCCCAGAAAGGACGGCCCGGGCATATCGCACTCCGACATACTGGTAATCAACAAGACCGACTTGGCGCCGTACGTGCATGCCGATTTGGAGGTGATGCGCCGCGACTCGGAGGCTATGCGCCCCGACAAGCCCTTCATCTTCACCAACTGTATGACCGGCGAAGGCATCGACGAACTGGTCGATACGATACGGCGTATGGCGCTCTTCGACGCCGGCGAACGGAGCTGCGCAGATGTCGAACCCGCAAAGGCTGTCCGATGAACTTCGCGGCAGCGAGGGAGCTGGCTCCCTACTTGGCCGGATCGGCGGCCATACCGGCAGGCACCGTCGGCAAGAGCGGCTACCTGTATATGGGGTTCGAGCTTGACGGCAACGGACGCTCGGTGCTGCGCGATTTGGAGCGTCACGCTCCGCTAATCGTGCAGCAGGAGCTGTATTTCGACGAGCAGATGCCGCAGATGCCCTGCGTCTATATCCTCTCGTCGGGCGGTCCGAATGTCGACGGCGACCGCTATCGGCAGCATATCGTCGTGCGGCGCGACGCATTCGCGCATATCTCAACCGGCGCCGCGACAAAGCTGGCCGAGATGCGGCACGACTTCTCGGCACTTAGCCAGCGCTTCGAACTCGAAGCCGGCGCCTACTTGGAGTTCCTGCCCGAGCCTACGATTCCCTGCCGGCACACGCGGTATATCTCCTCGACCGAACTGATCGTCGACCCCACGGCCACGCTGTTCTACTCGGAGATATATCTCAGCGGCCGAAAGTATTACGGCCAAGGCGAGAGGTTTCTCTACGACATCCTTTCGGTCGAGACTTCGGCGCGCCGGCCCGACTCCACGCCGCTGCTGCGCGAGAAGTTCATAATACGCCCCCACAGGCTGACGCCGTCGACGCTCGGAGCTATGGCCGACTGCGACGTCTTCGCCAATGTCGTGGTGCTCACGCCGCCCCGACATGCCGAAGCGATCTACAGCCGGACCGAAGCCTTCATCGATCCCCGCCGGCATCTGGCCGCCGGCATCTCGCGTCTGCCCTCGCAGTGCGGGTTGTCGTACAAGGTGCTTGGCGAGGAGTCCGCACCGGTCAAGAGCCTTGTGCGCGAGTTCTGTTCGGCGGTGCGGCAGCAGGTCAAGGGATATCGGCTGCCGGATGAATTCCCATGGAGATGACAAGCGACGGCCTCGGCCGTCGAGACAACTGAAAAAACAACGATTCAAGATTATGACGGATACTATCGAAAAAACGCAGGGCGGGCACTCCTTCGCCGAGTGCATAGCCGCTCTGCTGCGCGGAGCCGGACAGGTAATGTTCCAGCCCAGCGCATGGACGGGAATACTCTTTCTCGTCGGCATATTTTGGGGTTCCTACGCTTCGGGCAACGGCGCCGTGGCGTGGGGCGCACTGCTCGGACTGGTCGTCTCGACCGTCGTGGGGATGCTGCTGCGGCTGCCCGCATCGGACGGCACGCAGGGACTGTGGGGCTTCAACGGCATACTGGTCGGCTGCGCATTCCCCACATTCCTCGGCTCGACCGTATGGGTCTGGGTGGCTCTGATCCTCTGCTCGGCACTCACAGTATGGGTGCGCACCGGACTTAACAACGTGATGGCGCCGTGGCGCGTCAACTCCTTCACCTTCCCCTTCGTACTGTGTACATGGATATTCCTGTCGGCCGCACGCGCCATGCACGGCCTGCCGCCCGAACATCTCACCTCGCCCGAGCTGCCCGCCGCATTCACCTCCGACGGTCATTTCGCCTTCGCCGGTCTTGTGGTATACTGGCTCAAGGGCGTTGCACAGGTATTCCTGATCGATTCTTGGGTAACGGGCATCTTCTTCCTCGCGGGATTGGCCGCAAGTTCGCTTCGCGCCGCCGTATGGGCAGCCGCAGGCTCGGCCGTCGCACTGCTCACGGCCATACTCTTCAAGGCTTCGGGTGCCAGCATCGAATCGGGACTCTACGGCTTCAGCGCCGTACTGACCGCCATAGCCCTCGGAACGGTCTTCTACAAGCCGAACATACGGTCGGCCATATGGGCGCTGTTAGGCATCATAGTCACCGTATTCGTGCAGGCCTCGATGAACGTGCTGGTGGCACCATTAGGATTGGCCACCCTCACCGCACCGTTCTGCGTAACCACTTGGCTGTTCCTGCTGCCGCTGCTGCGCTTCGACCATATCGAGAAGCCCGACCACTCCAACTGGAACCCCGAGAACAAGACGCACCTGTCGCGCAACAGGCATTAGGATATCTCAGGTATAAAGACTTTCGATTATGCACATGTCCGACGCATTGGTCTCGCCGGCGGTATTCGCCGTCACGGGAGCCGCCTCGCTCGCACTGATCGGCACGGCGATACGCAAAGTGAACCGGCAGGCGAGGACGGCTCCCGACGCAGACCGCACCGTGCCGCTTATGGGCGTTATGGGCGCATTCGTTTTCGCCGCCCAAATGATAAACTTCACCGTGCCGGCCACAGGCTCCAGCGGCCACATAGTGGGAGGCATCCTGCTGTCGGCCGTACTGGGACCGTGGGCGGCCTTTCTCACGCTCTGCTCGGTGCTGGTAATCCAGTGTCTGCTCTTTGCCGACGGCGGCTTCATGGCCCTCGGCTGCAACATACTGAATATGGCGGCACTATCCTGTCTTGTGGCATATCCGCTGCTGTTCCGCCCGATAATGCGCGGCGGCACCTCGACCGGCAGGATCCTCGCGGCATCCATGACAGCATCGGTATTCGCCTTGGAGGCGGGGGCCTTGGCCGTCACGATCGAAACCGAAGCCTCGGGCATCACAGCACTGCCTTTCGGACGCTTTCTGCTCTTTATGCTTCCCATACACCTGCTGATCGGCACGGGCGAGGGATTGGCCACGGCGGCCGTGCTGGGCGTACTCCGCCGGCACCGGCCCGACATTCTCGATGCCGGACACTCCGGCCGCCGGACTCTCGGAACCATACCGGCAGCCATAGCGGCCGCAGCACTGCTTATCGGAGGTGCGGCCTCGTGGATAGCCTCGTCGCGTCCCGACGGGTTGGAGTGGTCCATAAACCGGACAGCCGGCGCCGAGATCGAGCCTAAAGCCGATGCCCTGCACGCCGCCGCGGACCAGATGCAGCAGGTGACGGCGATAATGCCAGACTACGACACCTCGACAGCCGGACTTGTCGGCTGCGGGGCGACACTGCTCGCGGTGTTCGGCATCTCGACGCTGCTGCGAAGCCGGCATACGCAATGAAACGCAGCCTGCAATATGTCCTCGACAGCTTGGACGCCTTGGAGCGGACGGCGGAGAGCGACTCCCCGCTGCACCGCATCGATCCGCGCGCCAAAATCGCGGTGAGCGTGGTGTTCTTGGCTACGATGCTGTCGGTGCCGCTGCGCCTCACCTCCGAGATACTGCTCTACTTCGCCTACCCGATCGCAGCGTCGGCCTTTGCAGGCATGGACTACGGGCCTGTGTTCGGGCGTTCGCTGCTCGTGCTGCCGATAGCCGCCCTGTTCGGGATATTCAACGTCTTCTACAATCGCGAGCCGGTTTTGGCATTCGGCGGTGTAGTACTCACACGCGGCTGGTTGGATATGATCTCTATCTGCCTGCGGGCGCTGCTGTCGGTGCAGGCGCTTTTAGTGCTGCTCTACTCCACCGGCTACTGCCGCATTTGCCGCGGATTGAAGCGGTTGGGGCTGCCGTCGCTGTTCGCGGCGCAACTGATGTCTGTTTACCGGTACATATACGTACTCATCGGGCAGGCAGCGGCCATTACGCTGGCTCGCGAGGCACGCAGTTTCGGCCGCCGTGCCTACCCCGTCGGCGAGTGGGGTTTGGCTGTGGGGCAGCTTATGGTGCGCACTTTCGCACGGGCCGAACGCATCGGGCTGGCTATGGCGGCCCGAGGATTCGACGGCCGCATCCCCGACACCGGCTATGATGCCGCAAGGTGGAGCGTCCGCGACACCCTTTACACCGCGATATGGTGCGCGGCATTCGTCGCCGCACGCCTGTTCTACCCCGTCGAAACCGCCGCCTCGGCACTATTTTCCGACAGCCTATGAGTCATCATTTCCTGCTTTTCGACGACGTCCACTTCTCCTACGCCGACGGCATCGAGGTGCTGCGCGGCGTATCGCTGCGGGTGGAGCACGGCGAGAAAGTGGCCCTGCTGGGCGCCAACGGAGCGGGCAAGTCGACCTTCGCGCTGCTCGCCGACGGACTTGCGCTGCCCACGCGCGGACGTGTGGTTATGGGAGGCATACAGCTTACGCGCCGCACCGCACCCACAGTGCGCCGCGCGGTCGGCTTGGTGTTTCAGAATCCCGACGACCAGCTTTTTATGCCCACCGTCGAGGAGGATGTGGCTTTCGGGCCTGTCAATATGCGCCTGACACGCAGCGAGATCGAAGAGCGTGTCGTCCGGTCGCTCGAGGCGGTCGGTGCGCTCGATCTGCGCCGCAGCGCCCCGCAGCATCTCTCCGGAGGTCAGAAGAAAAGCGTGGCGATAGCCGCCGTACTGGCTATGGAGCCTTCGATATTGGTCCTCGACGAACCGACCTCAGCACTCGACCCCCGCGCCCGACGGCAGATCGTCGGCCTTATCGGCAGCTTCACCCATACCACATTGATAGCCACGCACGATATGGCGCTGGCACGGGCGGTATGTCCCCGAACCGTAATAATGCAGCAGGGGCGGATAGTCGCCGACGGCGATACCCGAGCCATTCTCGACGACGAGGCGCTGCTGTACCGGTGCGGATTGTAAACTACTCTCTGTCGAGATTCTTCACTATGCGCGCCCGACCGCTGCGCGCAAGGGGTGTAGCACCTAACCGCGCGTCGAACTCGCTGTCGGTCATCGACTGCCACTGCTCGCAGCTTACCTGCCGCGGATCAATCACGGGTGCGAAACGCGGAAGCGTGTACAGCGGTTTGGAGCGGTTGTACGGGCAGACATTCTGGCACTCCTCGCATCCGAATATCCAGCCGTGAAGGGCACCGCCGGTTTCGGTGTCGCGTTCTATGGTGAGGCGGGATATGCAGCGGCGGGTGTCGATCACCCCGTCGCGCACTATTGCGCCGGTGGGACAGGCATCGATGCAGCGGCGGCACTCGCCGCAGCCTACGGTCTCTATCGGGGAGTCGTAGATATCTATCCCGTCGCACAAGAGCAGTTCGCCCAAGAGCACCGTCGAGCCGAATTCCGGCGTCAGGAGCAGCGAGTTGCGTCCTATCCACCCCAAACCCGCCTCAACGGCCCACGGCTTCTCCAAAAGCGGCGCCGAGTCGACGAACGGCCGCCCCGTCAGATCGGGATAGCGCTGCCGCAGCCGGCCGAGCAGATCGAAAAGCATATCCTTGATTATACGATGATAGTCCTCGGCACAGGCGTAGGAGGCTATTTTGCCGCGGTCGTCGGGAGCATACCCGCCGGTGATGCCGTTACGGTAGTTTACCGCACAGACCACGATCGACACGGCCCCGTCGAACAGTCGGGCGGGGTCGAAACGTTTGTCTATATTTCGCTTCAAGTAGTCCAAATCGGAACCCATACCCGCCTCGAGCCACCGCTCAAAATGCGACCTGAAAGCTGCCAAAGGCCTGCACCTTGCCATGGCACAGAGTTGGAACCCCGCCTGCGAAGCTGCCGCAAGTATATCATTTCGAACTATCATACTGCATTTTCCCATTGCAAAATTAGCTGTAAAATAATAAAAATAGTAACTTTGCGTTTTCTAAACGGTAATAAAGCCGAAAAAATATGACATTTAGTACTCTTTCCGAGTTGATGAAACACAGCGTCGAGCACTATGGCGGAGCGGTATGTTCCGAGATGTTCGGCGGAGAGAAGCTCACTTTTACCGAGTTCGGACGACGAGCCGAAGCCGTAAGGAAGATGCTGGTGGACGCGGGTTTGAATGCCGGCGACAAAGTCGCCCTGCTGAGCAGCAGTATGCCCAACTGGGCCGTATGCTACTTGGCTGCCGTCTCGGCGGGAATGGTCTTGGTACCGATTCTGCCCGACTTCTCCGGTCACGAATTGGATATGATTCTCGAGCACTCCGAATCCAAAGCGCTGTTCGTCTCGGACAAACTGTTCAACAAACTGTCGAAGAAGACGGTCGCTTCGTTCAACTTGGTCGTGCGCACCAAGAATTTAGGCATCATATCCCAGACCGTACACCGGCAGGGCCAGACGGCGGAGCCTTCGCCCGACGATCTGGCTGTGATAATTTATACCTCCGGCACCACCTCGTCGCCCAAGGGGGTAATGCTCTCGCATCGCAACCTGTGCCGTCAGCTCGATATGTGCTACGACCTTTATCCGATTGATACCTCGGACGTTATGCTCTCGGTGCTGCCGCTGTCGCACACATACGAATGCTCGCTCGGTATGCTATATCCTTTCCGCGAAGGCACGCGGGTGGTCTATCTCGACCGTCCGCCCACGGCATCGGCGCTTATGCCCGCCCTCAAGCAGGTGCGCCCCACGGCGATGCTTATCGTGCCCCTCATCATCGAAAAGATATACCGTCATCAGGTGATGGCCAAATTCAACTCCAACGGTTTTTGGCGTGCGCTGTACCGCTGCGGCGTCACACGGCGGTATCTGCACCGCGTGGCCGGCAAGAAGATCAACAAGCTGTTCGGCGGACGCTTGCGCTTTCTCGGCATCGGAGGAGCCAAACTCGATCCGCAGGCCGAACAGTTCCTGCTTGATGCCCGCGTGAACTATGCTATAGGCTACGGACTTACCGAGACGGCGCCTCTGCTGGCCGGAGCTGTCCCGGGCAAGACGCGTCTGCAGTCGACCGGACCGGCGCTGAGCGACGTCGAGGTGCGCTTGGAGAATGTAAACGAGCTTGGCGAAGGCGAGATAGTGGTCAAAAGCCCCAGCACGATGATCGGATACTACAAGAATCCCGAGGCTACGCGCGAAGTGTTCACACCCGACGGCTGGTTCCGCACGAAGGACTTGGGCACCTTGGACGCCGACGGCTATATCTATATCAAGGGCCGACTGAACAGTATGATCGTAGGCCCGAGCGGCGAGAACATCTATCCCGAAGAGATCGAGAGCGTTCTGAACAGCCACTCGCTGGTGGCCGACTCGATCGTGACTCAGCAGGAGGGGCGGTTGGTCGCCTTGGTGCATTTCGACCGCGATGCTATCGAAAAGCGCTACAACGATCTCAAGGAGAACTGGTCAGCCAAAATGGAAGATATCAAGAAAGATGTAATGGCGTACGTCAACTCGCAGGTAAGCAAGTTCTCGCACATATCGAGCGTCGAGGAGGAGACCTCGGAGTTCGAGAAGACGCCCACCAAAAAGATCAAGCGTTTCCTCTACGACCGCAAACATCGGCGTGGCGCCTGAGTGCGGTGCGCATTCGGAAGCCGACCGAACGATACTATAAATAATGTATGGATTATTAAATGGAATTATGATAACACCAAGCATCAAGTATATCGGGGTCGATGATGCCGATATTGATCTGTTCGAAAGCCAGTATGTCGTTCCCAACGGCATATCGTACAACTCTTACGTCATAATGGACGAGCACGTCGCCATAATGGATACGGTCGACCGCCGCCGTGCCGAAGAGTGGCACGACAACCTCCGCCGCACACTCGACGGCCGCACGCCCGACTACCTCGTGGTTCATCATCTCGAGCCGGACCACGCCGCACAGATCGGAGCCGTCATGGCCGAGTATCCGCAGCTGAAGCTCGTCGCCAGCGCCCGCGCAATCGCGATGCTGCCCCAGTTCTTCGAGGATACCGATTTCGAGGGGCGCACGATCGCCGTCGCCGAGGGCGGTGAGCTGAGCCTCGGAGAGCACACCCTCCGCTTCATCATGGCCCCTATGGTGCATTGGCCCGAGGTTATGGTTTCGTATGACGAGCGCGACAAGGTGCTCTTCTCGGCCGATGCCTTCGGCAAGTTCGGCGTTCTCTCTCACGATGAGGATTGGGCCTGCGAGGCGCGACGCTACTACTTCAACATCTGCGGCAAGTACGGCGTGCAGGTTCAGGCGCTGCTTAAGAAGGCCGCTGCATTGGACATCAAGATCATCTGCCCGCTTCACGGTCCTGTGCTCAAGGAGAACCTTTCCTATTACATAGGTCTTTACAACACGTGGAGCAGCTACGGCGTCGAGACCGACGGCGTTTTGGTAGCCTACGCCTCGATTCACGGCGGAACGGCCGAAGCCGCATTGAAATTAGCCGAAATACTGCGAGCCAAGGGTGCCGGCAAGGTCTCCGTGGCCGATCTGAGCCGCTGCGATATGGCCGAAGCCGTCGAGGACGCATTCCGCATGGGCCGTATGGTCGTTGCCGCCGCAACCTACGACGCCGACATATTCCCGCCGATGCACGACTTCCTGCACCACCTGCAGATCAAGGGCTTCCGCAACCGCCGCGTCGCTATCATCGAAAACGGATCTTGGGCGCCCGTCGC
>CAYYUW010000018.1:0-36578 GCA_964474985.1 uncultured Alistipes sp.
CGGGCGAGTAGCTCTGCTCGTCCACATTGGCCAGCACCTTCACATTGCCTCGGGGCGAACGGTCGAACGTGTACCACTCGTCTTTGGTGACGGTGAAGCTGCCGTCGACGCCCTTCATTACGGGGTGGTTGGGCTGCTCGACGCGCACCGTGGCCGATGCTAACGGCGCAATGTAGTTCTGAAAGCGGATGCCGCCCATAAAGCGCGAGAACCAACCCCACATCGGCCAACCGTCGAAATCGCCGAGCAGGGTGGCGTGGTGAAAGCCCACCCAGCCGCCGCGGCCCTCGTCGATGTAGCGCTCGAAAGCGGCTTGCGACTCGTCGCTCCACGTGTAGGGCGGGAAGTCGAGCTGGATGACCAGCTGGTAGTCGGACAGAAAGGCGTCGTCGATGCAGGCGGTGTTGTTGATCTCGGTGTAGACGAAATCGTTCGCCTCGGCAAATCCGTCGAGCCACTTGAGTGCGGCGTCGGTGAATCCGCCGTGCTGTCCGCCGCGCTCGGTGAGCACCAAAGCGCGGAATTTGGGTTTCGCGGCCTTGCCGGCTGCCTCGGCGAATCCGACCGAGAGCAGCGCTGCGAGTGTCAGGGCCATTGTGAGCAGTCTTTTCATATAGAGTGATGTTTGTTAGTGGTCAGCATCGGGTTTGGGACAAAGTTAGAGAATAATTCCGCGACTTTTCGATGCCGAAAACTTTTTTTGAAATTTTTTAATTTCGACTAAGGGAAAAATGAAATTTCAGCGACAATCATATAATTAAGGCGACTGTCGGCGAGATGCCGGTCGGCATTCAGACCCGTCTGGGCGAGGATATTCCCTGTTTCCCGCATACCAACATCGCCACTTGCAAAGAAATATGGCTTGCGACTGCTATCAGTGGCTGTCGCTGACGGCTGAAATGATGCAGCATCCGACGACGGCCGTCAGAAAAAAATCTGAAAAAAAATCACGGCAGGAGTAGGGGATTTCTCGATTGCGTGCGACTATAAGATAAAAGCTACCACCGAAAAAATGGATTTGCAGATCGATACCGTAATAGCTCGTGTGCTGAGCGGAGAGTCCTCGGTGTCCGATATGGCTGTTTTGAGCAGTTGGCTCGACGCCGATGCGGACAACCTGAAGACATTCCGCCTGCTGCGTCTTTATTGGGATCTGCCGTTGGTCGAAAAGAAAGATACGGTTGTCGAAAATGAATCAATACAACAAGAACAAAACGAGTAATAACCTGCAAAAAACTACTTAGCCTATGACGGAAAACTGATGATGAACCCTTAGTTATAACCGGCGCGAGGCGCCGGATAATAAACCGAAATTTCAACTAACCATTTATTGACTTTCTTTATGGAAAAGATTAACAAATTCCTTATAGTTTTAGGGCTTGCCGGCTCCCTGCTCGTCTCTTCGAGCGTATGGGCAGCGGACGGCAGCGCTAACAGCGATGCTGTGAATACAGCTCAGCAGGAGGTGCGTGACGTGAAGGTAACGGTTACCGATGCTTCCGGTCCGGTACTCGGTGCGAGCGTGTCGGTCAAGGGCACGACGGTCGGCGATGCTACCGGTGTCGACGGTACGGTCACTCTCAAGAACGTAGCCCCTGACGCAGTGCTGCTGGTTTCTTATATAGGATACCAGACCCAAGAGGTGTCTGTGGGCAACCGCTCCGCCATTACGGTGCAACTCGTCGAGGACACCAACGTTATGGACGAGGTCGTCGTAGTAGGTTACGGCGTACAGAAGAAGGCAACCCTTACCGGTGCCGTGTCGTCGATCGGCTCGAAGGAGATCACTTCGACCAAAACCGAAAACCTCGTAAACAATATTCAGGGTAAGATCCCCGGCCTTCTGATTCGTCAGCAGTCGGGCGAACCCGGTGAATTTAACAATATGGTCAGCATCCGCGGCTTCGGCGAACCTTTGGTCGTTATCGACGGTATCGTCCGCGACGGTACGTCCGATCTGGCCCAGCTGAACAGCAACGATATCGAGAACATCTCGGTGCTGAAGGACGGTGCCGCTGCCATTTACGGTATGGGCGCCTCGAACGGTGTGATCATCGTCACCACCAAGAAGGGTGTCGAGGGCAAGGCGCAGATCAGCTACACCGGCAGCGTGTCGTTCAAGAATCCTACCGCTGTCGAGCCTACCGTTGACGCTGTTACGTACTATAAACTCGCCAACGAGATGAACCGCAACGACGGTTTCGCCGAGAACTATTCGCAGGATTTCATACAGAAGTATATCGACGGTGAACCCGGGTATGCCGATCACGACTGGTACGACCTGTTTATGAAGGACTTCACCACCAGCCAGTCGCACAATATCACCGTTCGCGGCGGCTCGGAAAAGGTCAAGTACTTCACCTCGTTCGCATACGACGACGATAACGGTCTGCTCACGAGCAACATCCAGTACTACCGCCGTTTCAATCTCCGTTCGAACGTAGTGGCCGATCTGAACAAGAACCTGAAACTTACCGTAGGTTTCGCCGGCCGTCTGGACGATCGCCGTCAGACCCGCGAGGCGTTCATTTGGAACTACAAGACCCTGCTGGTCAACGAGCGCGGCAAGGATTGGCACACCATCGCCAACGAAAACCACTTCACCGATCTGGCTCCCGAGAGCAAGAACGTGGCTGCCTTGATCGATCCCGATGTGGACGGTTACAACAAGACGCAGAACCGCCGCTATCAGACCACGATCGATCTGGTTTACACCGTTCCCGGGGTTCAGGGCCTGTCGATCGGCGCATCGGGCGCATTCGACTCGAGCAACTGGGCTAAGCAGTCGCTTCAGAAGTCTTACCAGCTCTACGATTACTATACCGACGCATTCTCGAAGACCTTCGGTACCGATACCTACCAGTCGCAGATGCAGCTCCAGCAGCGTCTCTACGGCCGTGTGCAGATCAATTACGGCAATACGTTCGGCGACCACACCGTAGGCGCTACGCTCGTAGCCGAGTACAACCGTTCGCGCGGCGACTATCTGACCGGCTCGCGCAACTACGAGGTATACACCAACGATATCCTCGATCAGGGCGCTGCATCCACCGCAACCAACGGCGGCAACCGCAACGTACAGGTAACGGCAGCATATCTTGGCCGTATCAACTACGACTACAAGGGCAAGTACATCGTCGAGGCTCTGGCCCGCTACGACGGTTCGTACCGCTACGCCCCGGGCAGACAGTGGGCATTCTTCCCCTATGCTTCGATCGGCTGGCGTATCTCCGAGGAGCCGTTCATCAAGGACAACGCTCCCGCCATTACCAATCTGAAGCTCCGTGCTTCGCGCGGCGAAACCGGCCGTAACGTGGGCGAGGCTTTCGCTTATGTGGCCGGCTACGGCAACAGCGGCAGCTACACCTTCGACGGTCAGAATGTGATCACCGGCAACAACTCGACCACTATCGTGTCGGACCGTCTGACTTGGGTCAAGTCCATCACTACCAACATCGGTATCGATCTGGACCTGTGGAACGGCAAGTTGGGCGGCAGCCTCGAGATCTTCGAGCGCAAGAATACCGGCCTGTTGGCTTCGCGCCAGCAGTCGATCCCCAGCGATCTGTTGGGCGCTTCGTTCTCGCAGGAGAACCTCAACTCGAATCGCAACCGCGGTATAGAGTTCAACATCTACCACCGCAATCAGGTGAACAACGACTTCTCGTACCAGATCTCGGCCAACTTCACCTATGCTCGTGAGATGACCCTGCACGACGAGGGCAACAACAACTTCACCAGCTCGATGGACAGATGGCACTACGGTACCGAGAACCGTCTTACGGGCCGCTACAACGCTTGGCAGTCGGCCGGTAACTGGACTTGGTATCAGGGTATGTTCGAGTACGACGGCCAGTACCAGTCGCTCGGCGATATCGCTTACGGTCCGCTGATGAACAACGGTGTCGGCAACAGCAAGGTGCTCCCGGGCGCAAGCCGTCTGAAGGACCTCAACGGCAACGGCATCATCGATCAGGGCGACGTTTCGTACCAGTACTGGAATACCGGTCTGAACCCGCCGATCCAGTTCGGTCTGTCGTTCGCGTTCACTTGGAGGAATCTGGACTTCAATATGCTGCTTCAGGGCGCTTCGGGCAACTCGATCCAGTGGAAGCTCGACGATATTTGGGGCTACGGCCGTTATCCCTCGACTTACGAGAAATATCTCGACCGCTGGCATACCGCCGTCGAGGGTGCCGATCCTTACGATCCCGCTACCGAGTGGGTCGAGGGTTACTGGCCTTCGCTGCGCAACTACGACACCTACAACAACTACACTATGGACTGCGCTCCTACCACCCGTCAGATCATCCCTGCAACCTATGTGCGTCTGAAGAGCTTGGAGATCGGTTATACTCTGCCCCGAAAGCTCACCGACAAGATCGGTCTCGGCAGCGTGCGCATCTATGCGAGCGGCTACAACCTTTTCACCATTTGCGACAAGCTGCTGAAGGGCGCCGATCCCGAGCGTATCGAGGGTGACTGGAACGCGGGTTTGACCTACCCGTTGATGCGTGTTTACAACATCGGTCTTAACATTAACTTCTAATACGACTAATGTTATGAAAAAGATAATTATCATTATGGCTTCGGCTGTTGCAGCGCTCGGTCTGGGCGGATGCAACGAGATGTTCGAGAAGATCGAGCCGCTGGACAAGATCAAGGACAAGGATCTTGTACAGAGTCAGGCCGGTCTGAATACTCTGCTGGCTAATGTCTACTACAATATCCCGATAGAGGATTTCAACTACCGCTTCAATGCCGGTTTCAACCGTCGCGGTTGGGGCGGCGGCGTGAGCGAGCTGTCCCCTTCGGAGTTCTTCACCGACAATGCCGGCCGCTCGAGCGGTACCGCTATGGGTCCCTCGCAGGGTGCCGGTTACTGGCCCTATACCGAGATACGTTCTCTCAATATGTTCTTCGAGAGCATCGAGCAGAGCTTGGCCAACGGCTATATCGACCAGTCGATTTACGACCGAATGATGGGCGATGCGCATTTCGCCCGCGCATATATGTACTTCGGCTTGGTGAAGCGCAAGGGCGGTGTGCCTCTGATCACCGAGACGCTCGACAAGCACTATGACGGCGGCGAAAGCGCCGGCCTGTATGTTCCCCGCAGCACAGAGGAGGCCTGCTACGACTTCATTCTCGAGGAGTGCGACAAGGCTGCCGCAACCCTCCCTGCACAGCTCGGCGCAAGCGAGAAGTACCGCGCCTCGAAGTGGGCCGCTCTGGCTCTTAAGTCGCGCGTGGCTCTGCACGCCGCTTCGCTGGCCAAGTTCTGGGACCGCGCACCGCTGTCGTCAGGCTCCGAGGCCGTGTCGCAGCATTTGGTAGGTTTCGCCAACGCTTCGTCGGCTGCCGAGAAGTTCTACAAGGCTTGCATCGACGCCTGCGAGGAGTTGATCCGTGACGGCGGTTTCTCGCTCTATATGCCCGATCCCGCTTCGGCCGAGGAGGCTGCCGACAACTACCAGCAGCTTTTCCAGACGACCGCCACTTCGGAGTTCATCTTCGGCAAGGCTTTCGCCGGCGAGACTCTCGGCTCGAGCCACAGCTACGACTGCTACTACTCGCCTCATCAGGCCGCTACCGGCTATCACAAGGACAGCCGCTACAGCATTATGCTCGACTTGGTCGACACCTACGAGGATCTGGACAGCAACGGCGAGAGCGCTCCGGTCGTTACCCGCACCGACGGCGTCGAGAACGAGTATGTGGCCAATCCGGTGAACCTGAACACCTCCATTCCGTTCAAGACCTACGACGATCCTACCGAGCCTTTCGCCAAGAAGGATCCCCGTTTCAAGGCTACCATTCTCTACAACGGCTGCGAGTTCCGCAACGTCAAGATGCTTATGCAGGCCGGCGTGATCGACCCGAACGGTGTGCCGCACGTTTATGCCAACGACGCCGTTACCGGCAAGGACGGCAAGACCTACTACGCCTTCGGTTCGGAGAGCGGTGTGGCTGCGTCGGGATTCTTCGGTATGGACAACTCGGACAACACCAATTACGGTACCAGCGGCTTTATGCTCAAGAAGTTCTTGGTTCCGGCTGCGGCTCCCGAGTCCAAGGAGAACGGTTCGTCGACCACTCCTTTCATCGATTTCCGTCTGGCCGAGATCTATCTTAACTACGCCGAGGCTGTAGTCGAGAATGCTTCGGGTTACGGCAACAAGGCCAACGCCGCCAAGTACCTGAACGATATCCGCCACCGTGCGTTCCTGAAGGGCGATGTGGCTCTGACCCGCGAGAATGTCCGCAAGGAGCGCCGCGTCGAGCTGGCTTTGGAGGGTCACCGTATGTGGGATCTGGTTCGCTGGCGCGAGTTCCACGGCAACAATATACGCCGTCACGCGCTGCTGCCGATGCTCGACCTGCGCGGCGACAAGCCCCAGTACATATTCGTACGTGCCAACTGGAAGTACGACGAGGACGGCAACGGACAGACCATTCAGCCCGCGACCTATTATCAGGGTATTCCCAATACCGGTACCAACGGTCTGGTCCCCAATACGTTCTAATATCGTTTAACCATTAAAAGCGTTAAAAGTATGAAAAAGTTATTATATGTGCTGCTGCCCGCGCTCGCTGCGACGATGGTTTCGTGCGAGATCGACAACTACGAGGAGCCGAATGCCGGCGTTCGCGGCCGCTTCCTCGACTCGAAGGACAACACGACCTTGATCGGCACCGATATCAACAACGGCAACGAGATTACCGTTTACGAGCAGGGCTGGTCGGCCGAGACCGCTCAGACGTGGAAAGTAGACAACACCGGCGAGTACACCAATACCCGCATCTTCGCTGCCGATTACCGCATCGAGTTCCTCAACACCAACTTCTATCCTTACAAGGGCGAAAACATCATCACCATTAAGAAGGGGCAGAAGAATGTGTACGATTTCGTGGTTACGCCGTTCCTGCGCGTGATCGATCCGAAAATCACCTACGACGCAGCAACCAAGACCGTTACGGCCAAATGCCGTATCGAGGCCGGTGGCAGCGACGTCACTCTGGGCGAGCTTCGTCTGTTCGTGTTCACCGACAAGTGGGTCGGCAACTCGATCCACAGCGGCATCGGCGGTACGGCTGTAGCCGTGCAGGGCAACGAGACCATCGACTCGGGCAGAGAATACACTATGACGATCAAGGTGTCGGACCACAAGAACTTCTTCAAGTACTCGCGCGAATACTTCTTCCGTATCGGCGCAAGAGCCAACGGTCCTTCGTCCTACGGCAATATTCGTCACAACTATTCGCCTTTAGTCGTAATCAACATTTGATTCGCAGTATCATCAGGGCGGAGAATCGGGAGTTTCGTGCTCCCGTCTCCGCCCTTTTCATAACCGCTAACCTCCACACATACCATGAAAAAACTCTTTTCGATCGTCGCAATGCTATGCTTCTGTGCGAGCGTTTCGGCAGTAGACCTTGGATCGGTCTACACCCAGCGCCCCGATGACAGCGAGGCGGTCTATTTCACTCCCGAGAACTTCGGGTTCGAAGCCGGCGGCAAGTCCGACGTGTCGGATGCGCTCCAGCAAGCCATCTATAAAGTCAAGAGAGAAAAGAACTTCGGTATTCTGTTCATTCCCGAGGGAAAGTACAGAATCAGCAAGACGATATATGTTCCCGCAGCCGTGCGCATCATCGGATACGGCAAGACGCGCCCCGAATTTATCCTGACGCGAAACTCGGCGGGCTTCGACAGCTATGCACCCAATGACAAGGGCAAGGCCAAATATATGTTTTGGTTCACCGGCGGGATCGTCGGGGACGAAACCCGCGTGGCCGACGCCAATGCAGGAACCTTTTACAGCGCTATGTCGAATGTCGATCTGCGCATCGAGGAAGGTAACCCGACGGCGGTGGCGCTCCGTACGCACTATGCGCAGCACAGTTTCATCAGCCACGTGGCGATACATATCGGCAGCGGCAAGGCCGGTCTGTTCGATGTGGGCAACGAAATGGAGAATGTCGCCTTCTTCGGCGGCGACTACGGCATCTACACCACCAAGTCGTCGCCCGGGTGGCAGGTTATGATGGTCGACTCATATTTCGAGGGACAGCGCAAGGCGGCCCTCGGCTGTCAGGAGTCGGGATTGGCTATGGTGAATATTCAGGTCAGGGATGTGCCCGTGGTGTTCGATATCGACCCCAACTATGCCGACAAACTCTTTATCGAAAAGGGCCGCTTCGAGAATGTCAGCGAGGCGATAGTCGTTGTCAGCAACGAGAACAACAGCAACAACCAGCTCACATTCCGTGAGGTGGAGTGCCGCAACGTGCCCGTGGTAATGCGCGGCCGCCGCAGCGGAGAGGTGTTGGAAGCCGGTCACAGGACATATATCATCAACGACTTCGGCTACGGATTGGCGATGGACGATATGCACGCCCGCCCCGAGTACCGCACCGTCTGCGACATAGAGCCGATAGCCAGACTCTCTGCTCCGCTGGTCCGCGACATTCCCGCGCTGCCGCCGATGGAGCGCTGGGTCAATCTGCGCGATTTGGGAGCCAAGGGCGATGACGTGACCGACGACACCGATGCCATTCAGGCCGCAGTCGACAAGTACGACGTCATATACGTGCCGCAGGGGTGGTACAAGGTTTCGCGCACCATTAAGATGCGTCCGAATACGGTGCTCATCGGTCTGCATCCGTTCGGCACACAGTTCCGTTTGGCCGAGAGCACGCCGGCATTCAGCGGCTTCGGTGCGCCGGTGGCGATGCTCGAGTCGTCCATGGGCGGCGCCGATATTCTCAACGGCATCGGTATGAATACGGGTGCATACAACTATCGCGCAGTGGCTGTCAAGTGGCAGGCCGGCGCCGATTCTTATATAAACGACGTGAAGTTCGTCGGCGGCCACGGCGGTATGCGCAAGCCCGATCCCAAGAATCCCGATTCCGGCCGCCGCGGCTGGGGAGGCTGGGGACCTCAGCGCGTGAGCACGCCCGAGCAGCCGGTCACCGAGAGCGGCAGGGATTTGGCGTGGGACAACCAGTACTGGAGCCTGTGGATTACAGGCGGCGGCCGCTTCAAGGATATATGGACGGCGTCGAGCTACGCCGCAAACGGACTATATGTCGAAAATACCTCGGTCGAGGGCCGCATCTACGCCATGTCGATCGAGCACCACGTGCGCAACGAGGTGCGTTTCAAGAATGTGAGCAACTGGCGCGTATATGCCATGCAGCTCGAGGAGGAGAGCCGCGAGAGCACCGATTGCCAGCCTGTGGAGTTGGACGGCTGCCGCGATATGATCTTCGCGCAGATGTATATGTTCCGTGTGATCCGCATAAACGAGCCTTATCCGCAGTCGATACGCCTGTGGAACTGCCGCAACATCGAACTGCTTAATATTCATAACTATTCGCAGATCAAGTACACGACCGATCTGGCCGTTTACGACATCGGCAAGGATATCGAGGTGCGTCCGTGGGAGTTCCAGCGGCTGCTGGTGACCGGTGACGAGTCCGCCTCGACACCCCGCACCGGCGAAGTGGGCAAGGTGGAGCAGTTGGGGCGCGGATTCGAGTTCGCCGAGGGGCTGACGCGCGACAGCAGGGGCAATGTCTACTTCTGCGATATGCGTATGCGCCGCATTTACAAGTATTCGGTCGAGGACGAGGCACTGTCGCTTGTGGCCGATTTCCCGTGGAAACCCTATGCGCTGGCTTGCGATACTCAGGATAACCTATTGGTGCTGTGCCGCTACGACGCACAGCCCGGGCACGAGGTCGACGGCCGTCCCGAGGCACAGACCCTGCCCGTGATGCCTCGTGAGCAGCTGGCGGGAACATCGTTCAGCAGCTACGGCAACACCTCGTACACGATGATAGTCTATTCGATCGATCCCGAGAATCCCGAGGAGAGCATCGCGGCGCTGCCGCGCGTAAAAATGGGTTCGGTGAAGAATGTGGCCAAGGCACTCTACGTGTCGAACAAGTGGCGCGACTTCCACGATTTCAACTCTATCACCGTGGCTGTGCCCGAGATGTGCTTCGTGGCGCCCGACGGCGTGACGATCATACCTCACTGCTTCGATCTGGCACGCGGCTCGTCGCTGTTGGAGGCTGTTCCCGGGCGCCCGTTCTACACCTCGGACGAGTACGACCGCCGTATGGTGCGCTGCTCGGTGGCTGAGGACGGCACGCTGGGCGATCTCGAGTACTTCGTCGAGTGGGGCGAGTTCGGCTCGGCCGTGGACAGCGAGGGCAACCTCTACGTGGCCGACGGCAATATCAGCGTCTTCGACAGCGAGGGCAACCGCAAGGGTATCATCGATGTTCCCGAGCGCCCGATGACACTCTGCTTCGGCGGCAGGGACGGCAATACGCTCTTCATTACCGGCCGTACGAAACTGTTCTCGGTAAGAATCAAATAACCTTAAACTTAACTGATATATGAAACGACTTTTGAACTTCATCGTGTGCCTCGCTGCCGTTGCGGCAGGCATTTCGGCTGCGGCTCAGGGGAGCGCGTCGGTATATACCGAGCGCCCTGACGATCCGCAGGCTGCAGTCTTCGATGCGGCGGCTCTCGGCCTGCGGGCCGACGGCAAGTGCGACGTCACGGCCGCTCTGCAGAAGACGATAAACGATCTGGCTGCGGAGCAGGGCTACGGCATCGTATTCCTGCCCGAAGGCAAGTATATGATCAGCAGTACGATATATATGCCGCCCTCGGTGCGGCTGATCGGCTACGGCAAAACCCGCCCGCAGATCGTGCTCAAGCCTTCGTGCGAGGGATTCGCCGAGGAGAACTATATGATCTGGTTCACCGGCAACGTGGTGACCGCCGACCGCGGCCCTTCGGATGCCAATGCCGGAACCTTTTACAGCGCCATATCGAACATCGATCTGCGCATCGGCAAGGGCAACGCGGGGGCAGTGGCCCTGCGCACGCACTTCGCACAGCACGGTTTCGTGAGCCACTGCGAGATATGGGCCGGCGACGGCTATGCGTGTCTCAAGGATGTGGGCAACGAGATGGAGAACGTCGGGTTCCACGGCGGACGCTACGGCATAGTCACCTCGCGCACCTCGCCCGGGTGGCCGATGATGATGGTGGACGTGCGGTTCGAGGGGCATCGCGACGCTGCGATCCTCACGCGCAATGCCGGCCTTACGATCGTCAATATGTCGATCCGCAACACTCCGGTAGGCGTGAGGATGCCCGAGGGGGTGGCCGACAGGCTTTTCATCGAAAAGAGCTGTATGGAGAATGTCGGGGTCGGTGTCGAGGTCGGTGTCGCCGAGAATGCCGCCAGCCAGCTGAATATGATCGATGTGGCCTGCCGCAACGTGCCCGTGGCCGTGCGCTTCGCATCGGAGGCGCGCGATATCGGGGTGAAGGATAAGTGCTATATGATACGCGATCTTACCTCGGGCCTTATTGTCGACGATATGGCTGCCGACTCCGAGTACGACACCCGTGCCGATATCGTGCCGGCCGCTGTGCTGCCCGAGTATGCCGACCGCACCGTCCCCGTGCTGCCCTCGGTGGAGGAGTGGACGAGCGTGCGTGAGTTCGGTGCCGTGGGCGACGGCGTGACCGACGACACCGAGGCGCTGCGCAAGGCGGCCGCCAGCGGCAAGGCCGTGTACTTTCCTACGGGAGTGTATCGCGTAACGGGCACCGTCAAGATGTCGCCCTCGTCGGCCTTCATCGGTCTGCACCCATTTGCGACGCAGATTTTCCTCGCGGAGAGCACGCCTGCATTCAGCGGCTTCGGTGCGCCTGTGGCGGCCGTGGAGAGTTCGAACGGCGGCCGTGACATCTTCAACGGCATAGGTATCTTCACTGGCGCGTACAATAACCGTGCGGCGGGTATGAAGTGGATGGCCGGCGCCGACTCGTATATCAACGACGTCAAGTTCATCGGCGGCCACGGCACGCTGCGCCGTCCCGTCAAGGGCGGCCGTCAGGGCGGTTTCTGGAGTCGCGGCGAGATGAAGCCGAGCACTCCGACAGCGCCGGTATATGCCCGCGGCAAGGATTTGGCGTGGGATACGCAGTATTGGAGCCTGTGGATTACGGACGGTGGCGGCGGAACCGTGAAGGACGTATGGACGGCCGATACCTATGCTGCGGCCGGACTGTTCGCCGAGCGGACCTCGACCCCCACGCGCATAATGGCTATGTCGCTCGAGCACCACGTGCGCTACGAGTGCCGTTTGGACGGGGTGAGCAACTGGCGCATCTATGCGATGCAGTTCGAGGAGGAGGGTGTCGAAGGACCCGACTGCATCCAGATGGAGATGAACGACTGCCATAACCTCAGATTGGCCAATACGTGGTTCTACCGCGTGATACGGGTGTCTACGCCTCGTGCGTTCGGCATTCGCACGGCCGACTGCTCGAACATCGATTTCCGCAATATGCGCAACTGGACGCAAGTACTTTATCCCACCGAACTTACCGTTTATGATATGAACAGGAATTTGGCCATTTATCCGTGGGACTTCGCGCGGGCGACGGTCACGGGCGACGAGCCGAGCCGCCGGAAGGCTGCGCGCGAGGGTGAGGCCGAACTGCTCGCTTCAGGATTCGAATTTGCCACCGGAGCTGTGGCCGACAGCAAGGGCAATGTCTACTTCTGCGAAAACCGCCTTAAGAAGATTTACAAGTGGAATGCCGCTACAGGTACTTTCTCGCTGCTGGCGGATTATCCCTACAAACCCTTCTCGCTGGCGGTGGATACCGAGGATAATCTGTTGGTTATCTGCCGTTACGATCCGCAGCCCGGGTTCGACGACCCGCAGCGCCCGCTCAGGATCGAGCAGCTCGCCGACAACAACCAGTGGTACAGCGGCTGGGGCAACGGCTACTGGTCGGTAGTGGCGTATGCAGTTTCGCCCGAGGGCGGGATGCAGCCTTTGGAGCGTGTTAAGACCGCCGAGGCCAAAGGCGTCGAGCGCTATGTGGTGCCGACGCACCGCTGGCGCGACGACTTCGACAAGGTAGCCGGCGATATGCCCGAGTACTCGTTCGCCGCACCGGACGGCGTGACGCTCATCCCCGAGTCGTTCGACTTGGGCCGCAGCGTGATGCTCATCGCGTATGCTCCCGCCCAGACGGGTGCCGTATACCAGTGCAACGAGGACACCAAAACCACGCACCGCTTCACCGCAGGCTCCGACGGCCGCCTGAAGGCTGCGGGCAAGGTGCTGCCGCGCGGGGAGTATGCCGTTGCGACCGACGCCGGCGGCCGGCTGTATCTTGCCGAAGGACAGATATTCGTCTACGATGCCGACGGGAAAGAGGTGCGCCGAATAAATGTTCCGGAGCGCCCGCTGTCAATGGCCATTGTGGGCGATACGCTGTTCTTTACCACTACGACATCATTCTATAAACTGAAACTGTAAGATATGAAGAAGATATTTTTGGCGGTCATCGCCCTTTGTGCCGCAGGCTGTACGTCTATTCCCGACGAGGGTGCGGCTATCGTCGAGCGCGACGGACGCTTCCACCTCTATGTGGACGGCGAGCAGACATATATTAAGGGTGTGGGAGGTACCTACAAAATCAATGTGGCGGCCGAGAACGGCGCCAATGCGTTCCGCACGTGGGGCGGCAATGTCGAATCCGTCAGCCGCGATGTCGAGATAGCCTCCAAGAATGGAATGTACATCATGCAGGGCATCGGCCTTACAAAGGATCCCGCCGCATACCGCAGCGAGGAGTACAAGAACCGCGTGCGCGAGAATGTCCGCTCGCTGGCCGAAGCCTTCAAGGACGACCGCAGCATACTCATTTGGGGCATCGGTAACGAGATAGAGCTTAACGGCGACAACAACGACGCCGTGTGCTGGGGCTTCGTCGATGAACTGTCGAAACTTATCAAGTCGATCGACAAGCGTCATCTGACCGCCACGGTCATAGCCCACAACGCTGCGGCGCTCGATTCGATTGCCAAGTACGCCCCGAGTCTCGATCTGATCGGCATAAACAGCTACGGACCTATCGCCGAGGTGGAGAAGATGGTCGACGCATCGGCCTACAAGGGGGCTTATCTGATTACCGAGTGGGGACCTACCGGCTGGTGGGAGACCGCGAAGACCGAGTGGGGCGCCCCGATCGAGCAGACGAGCGAGCAGAAGCGTCAGGTGTACGAGGAGCGTTACAACAACTGCATCTTCGGTGCGCCGCGCTGTCTCGGCTCGTTCGTGTTCCTGTGGGGGCAGAAGGAGGAGCGTACGCCGACATGGTTCTGCATGTTCGTCGAGGACAGCGTCGAGGGGCTTCCGCTGCACGGCGAGCGCACTCCGATGGTCGAGGCTATGGAGCGTGTGTGGAACCGCTGCGAACCGGACCAGACAGCACCGGTGATCTCGGGCATCACTATCGGCGGCAGGACTCCCGAGCAGAGCGTCACGGTTGACAAGGGACAGGCGTTCACGGCTGAAGTGGTGGTGAAGGATCGCGAGAACGATACGCTCAGCTACGTGTGGGAGGTGCTGAAGGAGGCGACCGTAACGGCTACCGGCGGTGCGTACGAGCCGCGGCCCGACCGTGTGGGCGAGGTGATGACGACCGATGCGAACAGCCTCGCGCTGTCGATCGCCGAGTCGGGCAACTACCGCCTTTACGTATATGTGCTGGACAATACCGGCTTCGTCTCGACCGCGAACATACCTTTCCGCGTAGGGGAATAGGTTCTGCATCTATCTTTTCGGGGACTGCTCCTTCGGGCTGCAGTCCCTGTTTTAGCTGCGCTGTCGGACCGCATAAACGGTAAAAACTGCCTGAATGTTTATGGATTCGGCCGAAAAATATTATATTTGCACTGCTGAGTCGAATTTAAACGCCGAACGATGAATTTTGTACGCAAACTGCTTCTCCTGCTTTCGGTCCTCGCCGCGTGGGCCGGCTCCGTACGTGCGCAGTGGTCGCCGATAATCACCAACTACGGCAAGGACGATTACAAGGCCGGTGCGCAGAACTGGTGCATCACCCGCGGACCCAACGGCTGGTTTTACTTCGGCAACCGGCAGGGCGTGCTGGAGTACAACGGCTTCGAGTGGAGGCTGCACCGCATGGACAACGGGCAGATCGTTCACAGTCTGGCTATGAGTGCCGACTCGTCGCGCATCTATGTCGGCGGAATCAATGAATTCGGTTGCCTGACGCCGGACGGGGTGGGGCGTATGCGGTACGAAAACCTGTCGGACCGCCTCGGACTGCAAAGCCTTTTCGGCAATGTGTGGAACATCTTCGAGATCGACCGCTCGATAATCTTCTGCTGCGATGACAGCGTGCTCAAAATGGTGGACGGCAAGGTCTCCGTCATCGAGTGTCCGGACAAGTTGGACTGCGCCGCCGTGGTCAACAATACGCTCTACATCGGCACTCCGTCGGGCATATTCATCCTCGCCGGCAACGTGTTCCACCCGCATGTCGGCTGCAGCTGTCTGTCGGGAAAGAAGCTGCGTGCCATAATACCTTCGGATTCGTTCTGTTTCGTCTTCACCGAACGCGACGGCATCTTCCGCCTCGACGACGAGGGTATGACGCGCTACCCGACGTCTGCAGACGAATTTATGCGCAACAACTACGTGTTTTCAGCAGTGCTGCGCGACAACCACCTGTATATAGGCACGATTATGCGCGGCGTGGTGTCGGTGTCGCTCGAGACGTGCGAATGCCGGTACTACAACTCCTCGCACGGCCTGCAGAACAATACCGTGCTGTCGCTGTACACCGACGATGACGGGGTGATGTGGCTGGGACTGAACTCGGGCATATCCAGCGTGCCGACACGTTCGACGCTCAACCAGCTGTGTATGCCCAAGGAGCTGTACAGCTCGGGATATTCGGCGGCCATTTTCGGCGGCAGCCTTTTCCTCGCCACCAGCAACGGCGTTTACGACGTCGATTGGCCGGCCGCCATATCGAGAGAGGATACCGAAATAGACATATTCAACGGCATCAAGGGGCAGACGTGGTCGCTCGCCGTGGTGGATGACCGGTTGATCTGCTGCCTCGATTCGGGTATCGAGATCGTCGACGAAGCGCATCGCATCGTGCGGTCGTATACCCTCGGCACCGGCGTATGGGGATTCCGCCAAACGCTCAGCGACCCCGACGCGGCTTGGGTCAATACCTACAACGGGATGTTCGTTTCGAGACGCCGCGGGGGAGAGTGGGAGAGACCCGTGAAGGTCTTGGGCCTTAACATCTCCGTTGACCAGTTCGTTGAGGTGGCGCCGCACGTGCTGATATTCCGCGACGGCAACAGCAACATACACCGGTTGGTTTTCGATAGCGCCGATACCCGCATAATAGACCACAAACTGCTCGATATCAAGATCAATCCCAGTCAGACGATTTTTGCCGGCTGCGGCCGCCGCTTAGTGACGCCCGACACCTTCTACCGCTACGATGCGGATGCGGGGTTGGTGCCCGACAGCGAAATGAATGCGCTGCTGAAGCGTTACGGATTGGGCGGCAGCCTCTGTACGGTGATCGACGGCGCGAACGTATGGGCCGTGACGGACAAGATGCTATATAGGATCGATACGGTGACGGGCCGCTCGGTGACCCAGCCGCACAACCTGCAGATACTGACGCAGTACGGCGATGTGGTTCCGGTGGCCGGCGAACAGGCTATCGTCTCCTCCGAAAGCGGCTTCGCGATATGGAACAGCCGCGAGCGCGATACCGTCAGACAGCTGCGCGTGGAGATTACCGACATTGTGGCCATTAACCGTTCGGAGGAGAGGAGAACGGCCTACGTAAATTCTGGCAGGCGCTCTGCAGTCAGGATCGGCTATCGCGAAAATACGGTCCGCGTGCGGTACCGGCTGGCACAGTTCGCCGGCGATGATGGCGTCCGCTTCAGCTATCGCCTCGACGGCGGAGCGTGGAGCGAACCCTCGGACGACAGGGTGGCGATAATAGGCGACATATCGGACGGTGAACATACCTTTGAGGTTCAGGCCGCGATGCGTGACGGACGGTCGGCTGCGGACAGCGTCCGCATCGTCGTGCCAACACCGTGGTTCCGTTCGGTGTGGGCTTATGTGGTGTATGCCATTGCGCTGGCCGGAGTGTTGTCCGGTATATGGTGGTTGGACGACTTGCGGATAAGAAGCAAGAACCGTATGGCCGTGGCTGCTGAGAAGCGGATAGCCGTGGAGAATGAACGAATATACCGGCAAGAGGCAGCCCGACGCGAGAACGAGATCCTGCGCCTCAGGAACGAGAAGATTATGATCGACGTCGAACACAAGAATCAGGAACTTGCCAACATAGCCATTAACCTGACCCGCAAGAACGAAATACTGACCGACATAAAGAAGGATGTCGAGAAGATCGCCTCCGAGCTGAAAAATTCCGGTGCCGACACCCCTCCCCTTGCAATTCGCACTAAACTGCTGACTGTCAAAAGCAAGATCGAACAGAACATAGTCAATGACGATGCACTCAAGGATTTCGAGGAGCATTTCGATTTGGTGCATAACAACTTCATGAAGCGCCTGTCGGCCGACTATCCTGCCCTGACGCTCTCCGAGCGCAAGATGTGCGCATACATACGTATGCACCTTTCGACAAAGGAGATCGCCCCACTGCTCAACATTTCGGTCCGCGGTGCGGAAACGATGCGCTACCGTCTGCGGCACAAGCTCGGATTGGACAAAAACGCCAGCCTTACGGAGTTTCTCAATAGGTATTGATCCACGCTTTGCAAGCTCCGTGTCAGTGCGGCTGGCGTGCAAAAGCGAAGATTCGTCGCGGCACTACGTCGAAATATCGGCTGACGTAGTGCCGCGACTGCTGTATGACGTGTTTTGTGCGCTTGTTTGCGTAGTGCAAAATCACTCTCTGAGGTAATCTGAACGGCGATTTAGCAGCGTTTGACGTGTATTTGACGTAATCGATTTTTGCATCTGACGTATTTGTGCAGTGGACGAATATTTCATCGGGATTACAGAATGGAATAATTTTGAGTTGAGCAAAAAGCAAGAAACTTTACGCTTCTGCCAACTTGAATTTAACCTGCTGAAGAACCATGAAGAAACTTTCCGCATTACTGCTTTTCGGTGCGATGTTATCGCTCGCATTCGGCTGCTCCTCGCCTCAGGAGGAAAAGGCCGCCTTCGTCACTATCGACGGCTGCAATCTTGTCCGTCCCGACGGCTCCACCTTATATATAAAGGGAACGAATCTCGGCAACTGGCTCAATCCCGAAGGCTATATGTTCGGATTCTCCTCGGCCAACTCCGCCCGAATGATAAACGACGTGTTCTGTCAGATGGTCGGTCCCGACTTCACGGCCGAATTCTGGAAGGGATTCAAAGATAACTATGTGACTCGCGACGACATAGCTTTTCTTAAGCAGGCGGGCTGCAACACCATCCGCCTGCCGTTCCACTACAAGCTGTTCACCGACGAGGACTATATGGGCCTTACTGCCGCTCAGGACGGTTTCGAGCGAGTCGACAGTTTGGTGGAGTGGTGCCGCGCCGAAGGGCTGTACCTTATTCTCGATATGCACGATGCCCCGGGCGGACAGACCGGCGACAATATCGACGACAGCTACGGCTATCCTTGGCTGTTCGAGAGCGAGCGCAGCCAGCAGCTTTACTGCGATATATGGCGCAGGATCGCCGAGCACTACAGCGACGAGCCGGTGATATTGGGCTACGAGCTGTTCAACGAGCCGATAGCACCATATTTCGATACGGAGAAGTTAAACGCCGAGCTTGAAAGGCTGTACAGGATGGGCGTGGCGGCCATACGCGAGGTCGATCGCAACCATATCGTGCTGCTCGGCGGCGCGCAGTGGAACAGCAACTTCGAACCGCTGAAAGACTGGACGTTCGACGACAAGATAATGTTCACCTGCCACCGCTACGGCGGCGAGCCTACCCCCGAAGCTATCCGCAGTTTCATAGAGTTTAGAGACCGCACCGGTCTGCCGATGTATATGGGCGAGATCGGTCACAACTCGCCCGAGTGGCAGGCCGAGTTCTGCCGAACGATGCAGGACAACAACATAGGCTACACCTTCTGGCCCTACAAGAAGATACGCAACTCGTCGTTCGTGGGCTTCGAGGCGCCTGAGAACTGGGATGCGGTAGTGGCATTCGCCGAGTCGCCCCGCAACACCTATCGGGCGATTCGTGAGGCGCGGCCCGACCAGCAGGTGGCCCGCAAAGCTATGCTCGATCTGTTGGAGGCCGTCAAGTTGGAGAACTGCAACATCGAAGAGAGTTATATCGAATCGCTCGATCTTAAGTGATTCGCCTCGATAATAGCACTGAAAATAACGAAACTAAGTAATACAATAAACAACCTATGAAACGAATAATCGTCATACTCGCTACGGCTGCACTGGCGTGGGCCTGCTGCGGCGGAACGAATAAAAACACCTGTTGCGGACCGGCATATCTCGACGGCAGCGCCCCGATAGAGGAGCGTGTGGAGGATGCCCTGATGCGTCTTACCACCGAGGAGAAGATCGGGCTTATACACGCCCAGTCCAAATTCTCGTCGGCAGGCGTGCCCCGTCTCGGCATTCCCGAGGTGTGGTGTACCGACGGACCCCACGGAATACGCCCCGAAGTGCTGTGGGACGAGTGGAACCAAGCCGGCTGGACCAACGACTCCTGCACCGCATTTCCGGCGCTCACCTGTCTGGCTGCTACGTGGAACCCCGAAATGTCGGCTCTCTACGGCCGCTCGATAGGCGAGGAGGCTCGCTATCGCGAGAAGGACGTGCTGCTCGGCCCGGGCGTGAATATATACCGCACGCCGCTCAATGGCCGCAACTTCGAGTATATGGGCGAAGATCCGTTCCTCGCTTCGCGTATGGTGGTGCCGTACGTGCAGGGGGTGCAGTCCAACGGCGTCGCTGCCTGCGTCAAGCACTATGCACTTAACAATCAGGAGGTCGACCGCGATCATGTCGATGTGGTGGTGGACGATCGCGCACTGTATGAAATCTATCTGCCCGCATTCAAGGCGGCCGTCGAGGAGGGCGGCGCTTGGGCGATAATGGGCGCCTACAACAAATACAAGGGCGAGCACTGCTGCCATAACCAATATCTGCTCAACGATATTCTGAAGGGCGAGTGGGGCTTCGACGGTGTGGTAATATCGGACTGGGGCGGAACTCACGATACCCGCGAGGCTGCGCTCAAGGGGCTTGATATGGAGTTCGGATCGTGGACCAACGGCCTGAACTGGGGCGCAAGCAATGCCTATGACGGCTATCACTTGGCCAAACCATACCTCAAGATGATCGAGGAGGGGCAGCTCTCCACTGCCGAGTTGGACGACAAGGCCCGCCGCGTGCTGCGTCTGATATTCCGCACGGCGATGAATGCCGACAAGCCTTTCGGGTCGCTCAACTCTCCCGAGCATCTCGAAGCTGCCCGCCGGATCGCCGGCGAGGGTATGGTGCTGCTCAAGAACGACGGCGGCGTGCTGCCGATAGAACTCGACGGCAAACCCACGATTTTGGTGGTGGGCGAGAATGCCGTCAAGATGATGACCGTCGGAGGCGGCTCCTCGTCGCTCAAAGTGCAGCACGAGTATACGCCGCTGGAGGGCATCCGCAACTATGTCGGCGACCGTGCCGAGGTGGTTTATGAGCGTGGCTATGTCGGCGATGTCACCGGCAACTACAACGGTGTCGAGACGGGGCAGGATCTGAGCGACAGCCGCCCGAAGGAGAAGCTGATCGCCGATGCCGTGGCCGCCGCCCAAAAGGCGGATTACGTCCTGTTCATAGGCGGTCTGAACAAGAGCGACCATCAGGATTGCGAGGGTGCCGACCGGAATCATCTTGAACTGCCTTACGCTCAGAATGAAGTTATTGAAGCGCTGGCTGCGGCGAATCCGCGTCTGGCTGTGCTGAACATTTCGGGCAATGCCGTGGCGATGCCGTGGATCGATGCCGTTCCGGCCGTGATGCAGTGCTGGTTCATCGGTTCAGAAGCCGGCAATGCCATTGCACGGACTGTGTTCGGCGAGGTCAACCCCTCGGGCCGCCTGCCGTTTACATTCCCCGTGAAGTTGGAGGACAACTCCGCGCACGCAGTGGGCGAGTGGCCCGGCGACGGCGTGCAGGTGCATTATAATGAAGGTATTTATGTGGGCTACCGTTGGAACGATCGCAAAAACATCGAGGCGCTGTTCCCGTTCGGCCACGGCCTGAGCTATACGACATTCGAGTATGGCGAGCCGTCGATCTCCGCCGCCTCGATGCGTGACGGCGGCAGCGTGCGCATCAAGGTGCGTGTGACCAACACCGGCAAGCGCGAGGGCGCCGAGGTGGTGCAGCTCTACATAGGCGATGACGAGGCGTCGCTCGACCGTCCGGTCAAGGAGCTGAAAGGCTTCGAGAAGGTGCATCTTGAGGCCGGTGAGAGCGCCGATGTGGAGTTCGTCGTGACGGTGGATGCCCTGAAGTTCTTCGATCCCGACAAGCACGAGTGGGTGGCCGAAAAGGGCGGATTCACGGCATACGTGGCCGCATCGGCCGAGGATATCAAGGGCAAGGTGAAATTTACGCTCGAATAGTCGGTATGTGCGCTATGAGACGACAGGAAAACATAATGGGGAACGATCTCTCGGAGACTATCGCCGAATTGGCCGCCGGTTCGCAGGAGGCATTTCGGAGGTTGTACGATCTCTATTATGCCCGACTGACACGTTTCGCTGCCCGTTATCTCGACTGCCCGAAGGATGTGGAGGAGGTCGTCTCGTCGGCTATGATGTCGATATGGAGCGACCGCGAGAAGCTGCCTTCGGTGCGCGATTTCGACTCGTGGATTTATACGCTCGTACGGAACAAGTCGATAAGCGCTTTCCGTGCCTCGCACCGCGGTTTCAAAACGGTGGATTGCTCCGAAGTGGAACATCTGCTGCATACAGACCGGTCGCCCGAGAGCGAACTTATTGCATCGCAATATGTGTCGATGCTCGACGAGGCTGTCGAACAACTGCCTGAGAAGTGCCGCTCGGCCTTCCGCCTCGTCCGTGAGCAGCGTCTCAAATACAAAGAGGCGGCATCGATGATGGATATTTCAGTTAAAACGCTGGAGTCTCACCTCGCCAGCGCCGTGCGCAAACTGCGCATATCGCTCGGTAATGAGACCCTCGGCGATTCTTAGAGTTTATTAAGTTAGTCTTTGTTGTGGAAATGGCCGGCAGTGATGCCCGCCATTTTTTTGTCGGGAATAACGGTGCTGCCGCTCATCGCCTCGGTATGCGTCAGAAACCAAGAAAGGCTTGTCGAATTTTTAATAAAAAATGCGGGAAAACTAACGGCTTAACAGATTTACTGCCGTGTTCTCCCGCTGAATGATAGACAATTACTTCTGACGTCGGGGAGACTGGATTCGAACCAGCGACCCCCTGCTCCCAAAGCAGGTGCGCTAACCGGACTGCGCTACACCCCGCAAATGCACTGCAAAGGTAATAAAAAATGCGTGCTGCGACAAATCGAGTGCATAAAATTATGTCAGGCGGAGGCTTCGGCTCGCGCGGCTTCTTTTGAAGTCGCAATTTGCCGTGACAGGTTTTGCCGGCAATTATGGTTGTGAAGATGCGGGCAGCAGGCTGCGGCTTGCGCGGTTCCAAAGAGCCGCATTCGCATCCGAGCATAAAATAAATCGGGGCGACGAATTGCAGTTTGAGGAATTTCTGTATAACTTTGCGCTTTGAAGCAAAACGCAAGAAACCTATAAATACAATCATACAATGCTAACTATAAAGCAGATAAGGGATGATCGCCAGCACGCTATCGAGCGACTGGCCGTCAAAGGCGTCGATGCCGAACCCGTAATAGCGCGCATCGAGGAGCTGGATGACAGGCGCAAGGCTCTTCAGGCCGAGCTGGATCAGCAGCTTTCGCGTCAGAACTCGATAGCCAAGCAGATAGGGCAGTTGATGGCTCAGGGCAAGAAGGAGGAGGCGGCTGCAGCCAAGGCGTCTGTGGCCGAGCTTAAGGAGTCGTCGAAGCAGCTGGACGAGCAGCTGCGCTCGACCGTCGAGGAGCTGAATGCCGCTGTAGTGACACTGCCCAACTTCCCCGCCGAGATCGTGCCCCACGGCAAGACTGCCGAGGACAATTTGGTGGTGAAGTTAGTCGAGAGCTATACTGCTCTGCCCGAGAATCCGCTGCCGCACTGGGAGTTGGCCCGCAAGTACGACATTATCGACTTCGAGCTTGGCGTCAAGCTGACCGGTGCCGGCTTTCCGGTGTACAAGGGCAAGGGCGCACGTTTGCAGCGCGCGTTGATCAACTATTTCCTCGATCACAATACCGCAGCCGGCTACCTCGAGGTGGAGCCGCCGGTTATGGTCAACGAGGCTTCGGGCTTCGGTACGGGCCAGCTGCCCGACAAGGAGGGGCAGATGTACCACGCTACCGTGGACAACTTCTATTTGGTTCCTACCGCTGAGGTTCCCGTGACCAACATCTACCGCGACGTGATTCTCGACGAGAGCGATTTTCCCGTCAAGATGACCGCCTACACCCCCTGCTTCCGCCGCGAAGCCGGCTCCTACGGCAAGGATGTGCGCGGACTGAACCGTCTGCACCAGTTCGACAAGGTGGAGATCGTGCAGCTGTCGCTGCCCGAGAAGTCATACGAGGCGCTGGACGGTATGGTGGCTCACGTCGAGAAGCTCGTGCAGTCGCTCGGCCTTCCGTACCGTATTCTGCGCCTGTGCGGCGGCGATATGTCCTTCACTTCGGCGCTCACGTACGATTTCGAGGTATTCTCCGAGGCTCAGAAGCGCTGGTTGGAGGTTTCGTCGGTGTCGAATTTCGAGTCGTTCCAAGCCAACCGCCTGAAGCTCCGCTACCGCACGGCCGACAAGAAGACCCGCTTGGCTCACACGCTCAACGGTTCGTCGCTGGCTCTGCCCCGCATCGTGGCCGCCCTGCTCGAGAATAACCAGACTCCCGACGGGATCCGTATTCCCGAGGTGCTGGTTCCATATACGGGCTTCGATATGATTAAGTAATGACGAGAAGCGGATTCGCTGAAAAATCTTTGCCGGATTTTTGGCGAATCTCGTTTTTTGCATATATTTGCATTGCGAATTTTTTTTAAACCTATTTAAAATTACAAAAATGGCTTACAAAATCAATCCCGACCTGTGCGTCGCTTGCGGCACCTGCATCGACGAGTGCCCCGTAGAGGCTATCTCTGCCGGCGATGTATATGTAATCGACCCCGACAAATGTATCGAATGCGGTACTTGCGCCGGCGTTTGTCCTTCGGAGGCTATCGCTGCCGAGTAATTCCGCGCGAAATAACGCCGCCAAACCTGATACCGGCTTTCCGTCGCAGTGCGGAGAGCCGGTATTTTTTTGCCGCTGGCAGGCTGCGGGCCGATACCGGCGGTTAAATTCATAAAAATGCAGGAAAAAATTTGTATTATATATAAATAAGTGGTATATTTGCAGCGATGATTAGGGGGCGGTAGTCCCCTAATTTCGTAATTGTTCGCAGAGACCGCGGGTCTCGAACCGTAACGACACCTCTTGATAGTATGATAGACTGCAAAAAAATAACCGAAATAGCCGAACGGATCCTCGAGGGGAGCGATCTGTTCGTGGTGGATTGCACCTGCTCCCCCTCAAACGACGTGGAGCTTGTCGTGGACAGCGATACCTCGGTGGCCATAGACGCCTGCGTCAAGCTGAGCGATGCCATAAACGAGGCGTTCGACCGCGACGAGGAGGATTTCTCGCTTACGGTCTCATCGGCCGGCATAGGTTCGCCGCTGAAGGTGTACAGGCAGTATGCCAAATTGGTCGGCCGGCCGGTGGAGGTGCTGCTCGCGAGCGGTACCAAGATTTTGGCTACGCTTGCGGCGGCGACTCCCACTTCGATTACGCTCTCCTACGACGAGAAGCGCACGGTCGAGGGCAAGAAGCGCCGGCAGACAGTCACGGTGACCAACGAATATCCGCTCGAGGAGGTGCGTTGGACCAAAGAGTATCTCGATTATAAGTAACAAACGAAAATAAATAACGAAAAAACGATGGACAATCTGAATCTGATAAGCAACTTTGCCGAGTTCAAAGAGCTTAAAAACATTGACAAAAGCACTATGATCGGTGTTCTCGAAGATGTTTTCCGTCACGCATTGCAGAAGCAGTACGAGACGGACGAGAATTTCGACGTCATCATCAACCCCGAGAAGGGCGATTTGGAGATATGGCGCAACCGCACCGTGGTGGCCGACAATGAGCTGGAGAATCCCAATATGCAGATCTCGGTCACCGAGGCCAAGGCTATCGATTCGACCTACGAGGTGGGCGACGAGTTCGCCGACGAGATCAAACTCGACTCCTTCGGCCGCCGCACCGTGCTGTCGCTGCGCCAGAATCTGGCTTCGCGCATCCTCGATCTCGAAAAGGCCAACCTCTACGAGAAGTATTCCGAGAAGGTGGGCGAGATCATCACCGGCGAGGTTTACCAAGTGTGGAAGAAGGAGATATTGGTGCTCGATGACGACGACAACGAGCTGCTGCTGCCCAAGAGCGAACAGATTCCGAGCGACTTTTTCCGCAAGGGCGACACGATCCGTGCCATCGTTTCGCGCGTCGAGATGGTGAACAACAGCCCGAAGATCATCCTTTCGCGTACGGCCAACGAGTTTCTGGAGCGCCTGTTCGAGCAGGAGGTGCCCGAGATCTTCGACGGCCTGATAACTATCAAGAAGATCGTGCGCATCCCGGGCGAGCGCGCCAAGGTGGCCGTGGAGTCGTACGACGACCGCATCGATCCGGTAGGCGCCTGCGTGGGTATGAAAGGCTCGCGCATCTACTCGATTGTCAAGGAGCTGCGCAACGAGAATATCGATGTGATCAACTTCACCACCAACACCCAGCTGATGATCCAGCGTGCGCTGAATCCGGCCAAAATATCCTCGATCACCATCGACGAGCAGTCGCATACCGCATCGGTTTACCTCAAGCCCGATCAGGTTTCGCTGGCTATCGGCAAGGGCGGTCTGAATATCCGTCTGGCCAAGATGCTGACCGGCTACGATGTCGATGTATACCGCGAGATCGAGGAGGAGGATGTCGATCTGAAGGAGTTCGCCGACGAGATCGAGCCGTGGATCATCAAGGCGCTGAAGGATATCGGTTGCGATACTGCCAAGAGCGTGCTGGCACTGCCCGTCGATGAGCTTGCCCGCCGCGCCGACCTTGAAGAGGATACTGCCAAAGAGGTGCTCGGTATTCTCAAGGCTGAATTCGAATAAAGATTTACGAAGTTAAATCTTTGCTGTGTTTATTGTTAATTTGTAAATCTTTTAAACGACGAAGTATGTCAAACGAACGAAGACTTAGACTCCATCAGGTTGCAAGAGAGTTTAAGGTAGGAATAAATACGATCACCGACTTTCTCGAGAAGAAGGGTACGAAGATCGAAAGCTCGCCCAGCACGCTGATCGAGCCTGAGGTCTACGCTTTGCTCGACAAGGAGTTCGGTGCCAATCGCGGCAGCAATCCCCGCAGCGATATACGCGAACGCATATCGCAGAAGCCCGCGACCGTGTCGCTCGACCAAAAGAAGAGCGACGACGAGTCCAAGGACGAAGTGGTGATTAAGAGCCGAAGCGTAATTACCGTCAAGGAGGAGGTAAAGGCGCAGGGTCCCAAGATTTTGGGACATCTGGACCTTTCGGGCAAGCGAGGCTCTAAACCTGAGGAGCCGGCTCCGGCACCCAAGAATACCTCCGCAGCAAAGAGCGTGCAGACGCCCAAGCCGGCAACGGCTGTGGAGAAACCTGCCGAACCGGAAAAGCCCGTGGTGAAACCTGCACCCAAGCCGGTCGAGAAGCCGGTGGAGAAGCCCGTTGAAAAACCGGTGGAGCGGCCTGCTGAAAAGCCGGCCGAGAAGCCGGCGGCTCCCGCTCCGAAGGTTGAGAAACCGGTTGCTGCAAAGGAGACCGCACCGGCCAAGTCTACGGTGCCGCTCGACTATCAGACCAAGACATACGACGAGCGTATGGCCGAGAACAAGGACGATATTTTCCGCCCGAAAACTTCGCAGCTGGCGGGTCCCAATGTCATCGGCACTATCGACGTGTCGCAGTTTCAGGCCGGAGGCCGCCATCCCAAGCGCAAGCGCATCACCAAGGACAAGGTCGATGTTTCGAAGCCACAGCAGGGCGGAACGCAGCGTCCGGCAGGCAAGGGCGGCCAGCCCAAGCCCCAGCAGGGAGCTGCGGCCAATGCGGCTGCGCAGGGCGGCAAGAAGAACAAGAAGAAGCAGAAGGCCGCACCCAAACCGGTCGTTCGCCCCGAGGTGAGCGACGAGGAGGTTGCAAAGCAGGTAAAGGATACGCTGGCGCGTCTGACGGCCAAGAATGCCAAGAGCAAGGGCGCAAAGTACCGCAAGGAGAAGCGTGAGGCCGTGTCGGCCAAGATGAACGAGGAGTTCGAACGCGCCGAGCACGAACGTTCGGTTCTGAAAGTCACCGAGTTCGTCACGGTGAGCGAATTGGCTACGATGATGAATGTCTCGGTGAACGAGGTCATTACGGCCTGCATGAATCTGGGCCTTATGGTGTCGATCAATCAGCGTCTCGATGCCGAGGCATTAGTGGTCGTTGCCGAGGAGTTCGGCTTCACCGTCGAGTTCGTGTCGGTGGAGATTCAGGAGGCTATCGAGGACGAGGCCGACGACGAATCGGAGCTTGTTACCCGTCCGCCTATCGTGGTGGTTATGGGCCACGTCGACCACGGCAAGACCTCGCTGCTGGACAACATCCGCAAGACCAATGTCATCGAAGGCGAGGCCGGCGGTATCACCCAGCATATCGGTGCATACAGCGTGGAGCTTAACGGACAGAAGATAACATTCCTCGATACGCCCGGTCACGAGGCCTTCACGGCGATGCGTGCCCGCGGCGCCAAGGTTACCGACGTTGCGATCATCATCGTCGCTGCCGACGACAACGTGATGCCGCAGACCATCGAGGCTATCAACCACGCCTCGGCTGCCGGCGTACCTATCGTCTTTGCGATCAACAAGATCGACAAGCCGGGTGCCAATCCCGACCATATCCGCGAACAGCTGGCCAATATGAACTATTTGGTCGAGGAGTGGGGCGGCAAGTACCAGTGTCAGGAGGTGTCGGCCAAGAAGGGCATCAATCTCGACAAGCTGCTCGAGAAGGTGCTGCTCGAAGCCGAGCTGCTCGACCTGAAGGCCAACCCCGACCGCCGCGCCACAGGTACGGTGATCGAGTCGACGCTCGACAAGGGCCGCGGTTACGTGGCTACGCTGTTGGTGCAGAACGGTACTCTGCGCGTGGGCGACGTGATGCTGTCCGGCGTGCATTCGGGCCGTGTCAAGGCTATGTTCAACGAGCGCGGCCAAAAGGTTACAGCAGCTCCTCCCGCTACGCCGGTGCAGGTGCTCGGACTGAACGGTGCACCGCAGGCAGGCGATACCTTCAACGTTATGGAGGACGACCGCTCAGCCCGCGAGATCGCCACCAAGCGCGGACAGCTGCAGCGTATGCAGGGCATTATGACGCAGAAGCACGTGACACTCGACGAGATCGGCCGCCGTATCGCCATAGGGTCGTTCAAGGAGCTGAATATCATCGTCAAGGGCGATGTCGACGGTTCGGTGGAGGCTATGACCGGATCGCTCATCAAGCTCTCGAAGGAGGAGGTTCAGGTGAATGTGATCCACTCGGCCGTAGGTCAGATCTCGGAGTCGGATGTGCTGCTGGCTGCCGCTTCGAACGCCGTCATCGTCGGATTCCAAGTGCGTCCCTCGGCCGGCGCGCGCCGTTTGGCCGAGCAGGAGGAGATCGAAATACGTCTCTACTCGATCATCTACGACGCTATTAACGATATCAAGGACGCTATCGAGGGTATGCTCGAACCGGTGATGAAAGAGGAGATCGTATGCTCGGTAGAGGTGCTCGAGACATTCAAGATCTCGAAGGTCGGCACCATTGCGGGCTGTATCGTCCGCGAAGGCAAGCTGACGCGAAACACCCCGATCCGCGTGATCCGCGACGGTATCGTAATCTATACCGGCCGGTTGGGTTCGCTCAAGCGTTACAAGGACGATGTCAAGGAGGTCGCTTCGGGTATGGAGTGCGGCCTTAACATCGAGAGCTTCAACGATATCCGCATCGGCGATATCGTCGAGGGATACGAACAGGTCGAAGTCAAGCGCAAGTAAGACCGGCAGTTATATGCAGAATCGGGAGATCGCAGTGTGCGGTCTCCCGATTTTTATGCCGGTGCCGGCCCTACAGCAGTTCGAAATGTTTGAGTGCGTTGCGGATGCCGTCGTTGTCGACCGCGTCGGTGACGTATGCGGCGGCCGCCTTGGCCGAGTCGACGGCGTTGCCCATAGCGATGCCGTAGGGTACGTGGGCGAGCATACTCACGTCGTTGCCGCCGTCGCCGAAGGCCATAGTCTCCCCGAGCGGAATGCCGTAGTATTCGAGAATGCTGTCTATGCCGCTCTGCTTGCTCACCCCGCGCCTGTTCACATCGGCGAACATCGGGTGCCAGCGGCTCGCCTCGCAATTGGGGAAACACCGCTCGATAACGGGCGCCTCGTCGGCTGCATCGACATATATGTTGGCTTGATAGATTTCGCGGCGGATCGTCGTGCGGGGATCCTCGATGCGCGGAACGGGCATATCGACCGTGCGCCATACCTGCTCGACACGGTCGTTGACCATATTGATCGTGTTTTCGCGGGCGTCCATAAACGAACAGGGGAACGGCTGGTTGTTCTCCTCGAGATATTCGACTATCGCCTCCAAATCGCTCTGCGGGATAAGGCTGCGGCAGATGACCGTGCGGGCGTCGGCAGCCAGACAGCAGCAGCCGTTCAGGGTGACATATCCGTCGAAGGGAATGTGGCTTACCACAGCCGTCTGCGTGATCAGGCGGCCGGTGGCGAGGAATATCTTGATACCGCGGCGGCGAAGCGCCGCTATGGATTCGACTGCGGAGTCGGGCACGCGGTGCGTGTCGAAACTTACGAGCGTCCCGTCGATGTCGAAAAATATGGCTTTAATCATTCTTCGTTCAATATTTTTTCGTATGCCAACCGCTCTGCTCCGTCGGCCAAGTGGATGATGCCGCAAAGGGTGAATCCGCATTTGCCGACCAGATGCTGCATCGCTCGGTTCTGCCGGTGGGTGTCGATGCGTATCGATCGGACACCGCGCCGGCGGCACATGTCTTCGCACTGCCCGACGATCTGTCCGGCAAGGCCCTTTCCCCGCAGCGCATACCGCACGGCTATGCGGTGTATGGTGGCATACGCGCCTTCTGAGCAGAGCCAGCGGCCGCCGTAGACGGTCGCATAGTTGGGATCGGGGGCGAACGTAATCATCGCCGTGGCGACCGGCGCGCCGCTGCTGTCGCAGAGCACGTAGCTGTCGCCCGCCTCCATATCGCGACGTATTATTTCCGGATTGGGATAGCCGTTTTGCCACTGGTCGATGCCGCGGAGACGGAAATCCTCCTGCGCCTCGGCAATGATCTCCATAATTGCGGATATGTCTTTCGGCAGAGTGTGTCGAATGTGCATACGAAAATGTTTTTCACGACAAAATTACTGAATTTTTTGCGGTTTTTAGCCTTTCTGCTTAATTTTGCCGATAATTGATACTAACCGATGATTATGAAAAAACTGTTTATCGTTCTTTTGGCGGCTGCGTTGCTGCCGTTGTCGCTTTCGGCCGCCAAGCGCGTCGAGGTAGGTGCCGAGCACACTGCGGATTACTATCCGTTGATAAAGGGTAAGAGAATTGCCGTATTGTCCAACCATACAGGTGTGGTGAACGGCCGTCATATCGTGGATATAATGCACGACAAGGGCTTCGACATCACCGGAATATTCGCGCCCGAGCACGGTTTCCGCGGCAGCGCCGATGCCGGCGAGCACGTCGGCAACTCGGTCGACGAGAGCACCGGAATCCCCATTCGTTCGCTGTATAACGGCAAGTCGCGCCGCCCGAGCGATGCGGATATGGATTCGTTCGATGTGCTTATCGTCGATATTCAGGATGTGGGTCTGCGTTTCTATACATATTATGTTACGATGATCCGTATGATGGAGGCATGCGCCGACAAGGGCAAGGCGGTGATAGTTCTCGACCGTCCCAATCCCAACGGCTTCTATGTCGACGGCCCTATTCTCGATATGAAGTACAAGTCTGGCGTGGGCGGACTGCCGATACCCGTCGTTCACGGTATGACGCTTGGCGAAATAGCGAAGATGGCCAACGGCGAAGGGTGGTTGGCCGACGGACTGAAGTGCGAGCTTACGGTGGTGCCCTGCCGCAACTATACGCACCAGACGCGCTACGAGCTGCCTATCGCGCCGTCGCCTAACCTGCGGACGATGAAGGCGATATATCTCTATCCCTCGACCTGCTACTTCGAGGCTACGCCCGTAAGTCTCGGCCGCGGCACCGACAAGCCGTTCGAGGTCTACGGCCACCCCAATATGTTAGGCTACGACTTCTCGTTCACCCCGCGCAGCATCGACGGCGCCAAGTTCCCGCCGCAGCTCGACCGCGAGTGCTGGGGCCGCGACCTGTCGCAGATTCCCGACGAGGAGATTTGGAAAGAGGGCATCAATCTCGAATATGTAATCGATGCCTACAACAATCTGCATCTCGACGACCATTTTTTCCGCTCGTTCTTCGAGCTGCTTATCGGTCGCGACTATGTGCGCAAAATGATTAAGGAGGGCAAGAGCGCCGCCGAGATCGAGGCTATGTGGGTCGATGACGTGGTGCGTTTCAAGGAGCAGCGCCGGCCTTATCTCCTGTACGAGGAGTAATATACGCCGGATACTGTATGTTGCGGGGCTTCGGGTCGATCCGGCGCCCCGCTTCTTTTTGCCGCTGTGGCACAAAAAAACCGGAGCCGCCCTGCGCGATGCGGACAGCTCCGAAAAACATATGTGTCGGTACTATTCGGCCTGTACGGCGACGGCTTGCAGCTCGGCAAGCTTTCTGATGCCGTCATAGAGCGTCAGTCGGTCGCCCTTGATCGAATATTTGTCGACCTTGAACAGTGTCTGTATGAACTTGTCTTCAAGCTCCATATCGGGGCAGGCCATACGGGTCATACCCAGCGGCTCGAGTTTGAGCTGGTTGTCCTCGCCGACCGAGTAGTTGCCGAAGAACCTGTTGCAGGCGCCGACGCCGTGCAGCGAGTGCTGTTCGGCCGTGAGCGTGAAGTTGAAGGTGTCGCTTTCGGCCGAGAAAGCCGCTTCGGCCTTGCCGTCAAGCTCGACGAGTTTCCATTCGGTCTCCTCGAGGTTAGCCGTGCGGCAGCCGGTGCATACTGAAAGTGCGGTCAGCATAGCGATTGCGCAAATGAAATGTTTCATAGTATACTTTTCAGTTTTAGATAACAAAGGTAAGGCCAAACCGCGGCCTTACCTTTGTTACGTGTGTGAATGATATTATCAGTACTCCATCTTGGCCATTCTCTGGTATGAAGCGTAACGCCACTTGGCATTCTCTTCGGCGGCCTTGAACAGCTCGCCAGCCTCGGTGGGGAATGACTTCATAAGAGAGGTGTAGCGGACCTCCTTCATCAGGAAGTCTTGGAACTTCGACCAGTCAGGCTCCTTTGAATCGTATACGAACGGATTCTTGCCCTCCTTCTCCAGATCGGGGTTGAAGTGCCACAGGTGCCAGTAACCGCACTCGACGGCCTGCTTGCCGACGGTCTGGGTGCGGGTCATACCGCCCTTGATACCGTGGTTGATACAGGGAGCGTATGCGATGATGAGCGAGGGACCGTGGTAAGCCTCGGCCTCCTTGATCACGTTGAGCAGCTGGGCCTGCGAAGCGCCGATCGACACCTGAGCCACATAGACGTAGCCATAGGTCATTGCGATAGCGCCGATATCCTTCTTGCGGATGCGCTTGCCGCTCGATGCGAACTTGGCAACGGCGCCTACGGGGGTAGCCTTCGACGACTGGCCGCCGGTGTTGGAGTATACTTCGGTGTCGACGATAAGGATGTTGACATCCATACCCGAAGCCAGCACGTGGTCGACGCCGCCGAAGCCGATGTCGTAGCCCCAGCCGTCACCGCCGATGATCCACTGCGACTTCTTGACGAAGTAGTCTTTCATCGACAGCAGTTCCTTGCAGCTGTCGCAGCCGCACTGCTCCATCATCGGGATCAGCTTGGCACTGATCTCGGCGCTGCGGAGCGTAGAGTTGCGGTTGTCGATCCACTCCTGCATAGCAGCCTTCAGCTCCTCGGAGCAGCAGGTGCACTCGGCGATGGTCTGACGCATCTTGGCCTCGACGCGGTCGCGCAGCTTCTCGATACCCACGTGCATACCCAAGCCGAACTCGGCGTTGTCCTCGAAGAGCGAGTTGGCCCAAGCGGGACCGCGGCCGGCAGCATCGGTGCAATAGGGGGTCGAGGGAGCCGAACCCGAGTAGATCGAGGTGCAGCCCGTAGCGTTGGCGACCATCATCTTGTCGCCGAACAGCTGGGTGATAGTCTTGATATAGGGAGTTTCGCCGCAGCCTGCGCAAGCTCCTGAGAACTCGAACAGCGGCTGTGCGAACTGGCTGTTCTTGACGTTTTTGGAGGTGTCCACCACCTTCTTGTAGCCGACCTTGTCGTTGAGGTACGACCACTTCTCGGCTTCGGACATCTGGCTCTCGAGCGACTTCATAACCAACGCCTTGTTCTTGGCGGGGCAGACGTCGACGCAGTTGCCGCAGCCGGTGCAGTCGAGCGGGCTGACCTGAATGCGGAACTTGTAGGCCTTGGTCTCGCCCAAGCCCTGCTTGAATGCCGTGCCTGCGGGAGCTGCGGCAGCCTCCTCCTCGGTTGCGAGGAACGGACGGATAGCGGCGTGGGGGCAGACGTAGGAGCACTGGTTGCACTGGATACAGTTGTCGATCTGCCACTCGGGAACGTTGACTGCGATGCCGCGCTTCTCGTATGCTGCGGTGCCGTTGTCCCACGTGCCGTCCTCGCGGCCGACGAATGCGCTCACGGGAAGCTGGTCGCCCTTAAGTGCGTTGATCGGGTCGACGATCTTCTTGACGAAGTCGGGACGGTTGCAGCCGGTGCAGGCTTTGGCACTCTCCTTGACTTCGATCGACGCCCACTCGGCGGGAACCTCGACCTTCTCGACGGCCGAACCGCCGGCGTCTACAGCCGCGTAGTTCATGTTGACGATGTCTTCGCCCTTCTTGCCGTAGGACTTGAGAATGGCGTGCTTCATCTCCTCGACGGCCTTCTCGAACGGTATCACTGCTGCGATCTTGAAGAATGCGCTCTGCATAATGGTGTTGGTGCGGTTGCCCAAGCCCAGCTCGGCGGCGATCTTGGTGGCGTTGATTATGTAGAAGTTGATATTGTTCTTGGCCAGATAGACCTTCATATGGTCGGGCAGGGTGGCGCAGGTGGTAGCGGCATCGTGCACCGAGTTCAGGAGGAACGAACCGCCCTTCTTCAGGCCCTTCAGAACGTCATACTTGTCGACGTACGAAGGTACGTGGCAGGCAACGAAGTCGGGAGTGGTCACCAAGTAGGGCGAAGTGATAGGCTTGTCGCCGAAACGCAGGTGCGACGAGGTGTAGCCGCCCGACTTCTTCGAGTCGTACGAGAAGTAAGCCTGACAATATTTGTCGGTCGAGCCGCCGATGATCTTGATCGAGTTCTTGTTGGCGCCTACGGTGCCGTCGGCTCCCAAACCGAAGAACAGCGCCTCGAAGGTTCCCTCCTTGGCCAGCGAGATTTCCTCGCCTACGGGCAGCGAAGTGAAGGTCACATCGTCGTTGATGCCGACGGTGAAGCGGTCTTTCGGCTCGGCTGCGGCCAGATTCTCGAATACGGCCAGCATCTGTGCCGGAGTGGTGTCCTTGGACGAGAGACCGTAGCGGCCGCCGATTATCATCGGGCGGTTTTCTACCGTGTAGAATGCATCTTTGATATCGAGGTAGAGCGGTTCGCCTGCAGCACCCGGCTCCTTGGTGCGGTCGAGTACGCAGATGCGTTTAACACTCTCGGGCATCACGGCGAAGAGGTATTTGGCCGAGAACGGGCGGTAGAGGTGTACGGTTATGACACCGACCTTCCTGCCCTGCTTGCGCAGGTAGTCGACGGTCTCCTTGAGGGTCTCGGTAACCGAACCCATAGCCACGACGATCTGCTCGGCATCCTCGGCACCGTAATAGGTGAAGGGCTTGTACGAGCGGCCGGTGATCTCGGAGATCTGGGCCATAGTCTCGGCCACCATATCGGGAATGGCGTCGTAGAATCGGTTTGCAGCCTCGCGGGTCTGGAAATAGATGTCGGGGTTCTGTGCGGTGCCGCGGGTTACGGGGTGCTCGGGGTTGAGTCCGCGTGCGCGGAATGCTGCCAAGGCCTCGCGGTCGAGCAGGGCGGTGAGACGTGCCTCGTCGATAAGCTCGATCTTCTGAATCTCGTGCGAGGTGCGGAAGCCGTCAAAGAAGTGGAGGAAGGGGACGCGGGCTTTCAGCGCGACAATATGCGCCACGCCGGCCAGATCCATCACCTCCTGTACGGACGAGGTGGCCAGCATCGCGAAGCCGGTCTGACGGGTGGCCATCACATCCTGATGGTCGCCGAAGATCGACAGCGACTGTGCGGCCAGCGCACGGGCCGAAACATGGAAGACGCCCGGGAGCAACTCGCCGGCGATCTTGTACATATTGGGGATCATCAGCAAGAGGCCCTGCGAAGCGGTGAAGGTCGACGTGAGCGCGCCGCTCTGCAACGAACCGTGCACGGCGCCGGCCGCACCGGCCTCCGACTGCATCTCGACTACTTTGACCGTCTCGCCAAAGATATTCTTGCGACCCTGAGCCGCCCATTCGTCCACTAACTCGGCCATCGTCGAGGAGGGAGTGATGGGATAGATCGCCGCAACCTCCGAGAACATATATGCCACGTGAGCCGCTGCGTAGTTGCCATCACAAGTGATGAATTTCTTTTCTGCCATTTTTTATAATTTTAGATTAGGTTACCTTTAATCTGCATCACGCATATTTTGCACGATACGGTGCAAATTTACAAAAATGGTTCGAGAATATCACAATTCGCCTCGATTTTTTTCATATTTCCGTCGATTTTCTTTCATCGTCGGAATCGGGCCGTAAGATCTTCACGCCGGCCGTCGGGATAGAGGCGGTAGAGACGCTGGTTGGTCGAGGGGTTGCGCAGCGTGCCGCGGGCCTCGATCCAGGGGCCGAGTTTCAGATAATCCAGCACGCCGAGGTCGAACCCTGCAGGCAACTCCTCGCGTCCCGAGTACCACGCCGTGGCCACACGCCCCTCGGTCAGACGGCGCACCAAACGGCAGACCCGCCCGACGGCCTGCGGATCGTTGTCGCCGCCCATCAGACAGAAGCAGGTCACCAACCCGCCGTAACGCTCCAGCAGCCCGCCGACCGCCTCATCCGTCAGCTCCTCGCCCGCCTCCTCCCACAGGTGCGGACTGTGACAGCCCGCACAGCGGTTGGGACAGCACGAGAGGTTGACGGCCAGCGTCGTATGGTCGGGAATCTCCTGAAAGAC
>CAYYUW010000019.1:0-38057 GCA_964474985.1 uncultured Alistipes sp.
ATGCGTTGTAATATGTGCCCCCCCTGGAGCACGCGCAAAGTGGCTCCGAGAGGGCGGAGAATGAGAAAGGACGGAACGGTCTGCGTTAGGCTTGTGATTGTGAGTCGAAACCTGCACAGTGAGCAAGACAGTGAACCGCGCAGCAGGACGATAAGGCGGCTTGCGCGGCTCGGAGAAGATGCAATATTAAATTTGTATACAACAAGCCCTAAGCGGATAATCCCGAAAAAGAATTATATTTGTAGCTGGTACATTTCTGACGCACCTTTTGCGGAGAAATAAATAGTTTAACTTTATAACAACATGAAATATCCTAAATTTCTGAAATCCATAGCGGTCGCGTTTTTCGTGTTAGCCCTGACCGCCGAGGATGTCGGCGCGGTACCTGCCGTACCGTGGCCGATCAAAGTGAGACAGGCCGACGGCACGACGCTCACCATCCGTCTGTACGGCGACGAAAGCTTCAATTACGCGACTACCGTCGACGGGTACAACCTCGTGAGTGACAACGGCTCGTGGTACTATGCGCAGTGTGTCGGCAGCGACCTCGTGTCGCTCGGAGTGAAGGCCTCCGATCCTATTTACCGGACCGCAGAGGCGAAGGCCGTGCTCCACAAGGCATCCCGCGGAGAACCCGTCGCTGTCAAGATGGCCGCATTCTCCCGCAGCCAGGCCGAGGGAATAGCTTTCGGAGGATCGCCGCGCATCGATATGCCCGGAGCAGCGGTCCCGCAGGTGATGTCGGTGGCCGACGAGGGAGGGGAGGACAACTTCCGTTCGCTCGTGATACTCGCCGAGTTCCCGGACCTGGGCTTCTCCATCGAGAATCCGCAGCACGAGTTCGACCGCCTGCTCAACGAGAAGGGGTATTCGGATAACGGCGCCACGGGAAGCGCCCGCGACTACTACGAGTACAACTCCAACGGCAAGTTCCGCCCGCATTTCGACGTGGTGGGTCCCGTCATGCTTCCCCACGACCACTCCTATTACGTAGACCATACCCAGCAGTTCATCAGCGATGCGTGCGATGCGGCGAACGACAGCGGCGTGGATTTCACCCGTTATGTCGGCGACAACGGCTACATCCGCGACGTATTCATCTACTTCGCCGGCCACAATGCCGCCGAAAATGGCGCGAACAGCGGAACGATATGGCCCGCACGCATGTTCTTCCTGGACGAGACCACGATCATAGGAACCTGGGACGATGCGAGCCTGCGCGCAGCTGCCTACACTTCCGAGTTGAAAGGGTTTATCGGGACCACCAAGATGGCCGGCATCGGAACGTTCTGCCACGAATTTGGACACATCCTCGGTTGGCCCGACTTCTACGACACCAACTATGAGACCGACGGTTCGTCGTTCAACCTCGACGTATTCTCGCTGATGGCTTCCGGATCGTATCTCAACGATGGACGGACCCCGCCCGCACTGACAGCCATCGAGCGCACCATGGCCGGCTGGATGACCCTCACCGAGATATCGGAGCCGGGAGAGTACCAGATCGAGCCGCTGTATGACGGCAAGGGTTACATGATCAATACCACCAACGCGGGCGAGTATTTCGTGTTCGAGTACCGCAACGGTTCGATCGACAACGTGTGGGACGGCTTCCTCGAAAAGGGCGACAATTCCGGTACCGGCCTCGACGTCTCGGGGCGCGGGTTGGGCATGATGGTCTATCATGTCGACCAGTCCGAAAACAGGGTGAACGGCATCCCGGCATGGCGCCTGTGGGAGGCCTACAACCGCGTGAACGCCTATGCCGACCACGAGGCCTGCCGCATAGTCATGGCGTCGCCGGTGAAGCGCAACGGCGGTACCCTCAGGAATATCGGCAACATATTCTTCCCCGGAACGAGCGGCGCGACCTCCTTCACCTCCACCGGTACGCCCGCTTTCGTCGGCTGGGACGGATTTACCACCGGATTCGACATCGTCGACATCAGGGAGACCGGTTCGAAGGTGACCTTCACGCTGTCGAAGGTGACCAGCGGAACGATATCCGATTTTCTGGCCACGGCTTTCCAGACCGATGTTTTCGTTACGTTCCGCTCCCCGTTCTCCGAAGAGTACACGGTGACCTGCACCGGCGGAGGCAAGGAGTACAAGGTGACCACGACCGATACGGACATCGCCTTCAACGGCTTGCAGCCCGGCACGGAGTATACCGTCGAGATATTCTACGGCAGCGACCAGACCGAGCCTCTGGAGAGCGCGACAGTGAAGACCGACAGTGTCGATACGTCGGCCGTGCCCTCTCTCTACCTCCAGAGAAGCAACAAGCAGAGCGACCCCATTTTCCTCACTTACCGCAACGTATCCTCGCCCGTGAAGTCGGTCAAGTGGAGGGTGGACGGCATCGTACAGAAGTCGACCATCTTGCGGCTGCCGGCCAAGACGGACTACGAGATCGAGGCCGAGATCACTACGGACCGCGGCGTCCTGCACCTGTTGAAATACATCAATGTTAACTAACGGCAACGAGACATGAAACTGAAAAGCATAGCATATTTGTGCGTGATGGCCGCCGCGTTCGCGTCGTGCATGACCGGATGCGATAACAACAAGAACAAGCCCGACCCGAAGAATAGCGAAGCGCTGTTCGAGAGGAAAACGGTGGCCGGGGCTTACAGCGGCCTGGAGGGCATATACGTGTTCAACAAGACCAACGACCAGCTCTACTGGGATTCGGACACCAATACGGCGCGCCTCCTCAACAACGACGGCACCAAGTATATAGAGGTCGCACTGAACGGACCGGTCCCGACCTCGGGGCAGACGGTCAACGTGTCGGTGGTCAACCGCGGCATGACCGACGGTCTGAAGAATTATTCCTCGCTCCAGATGAGGGTCAGCAAGAAAAACAACGATTATGTGTGGCTCTGGAGCGACAGCGAGATGCTCGGCCTGCTGATAAGGCGTTGGTCGACGGGGTGCATTACGGAAGGCCGCCGGCAGGAAACAGAGCCGGCCGGCGGCCTTCCGTTTTGGGGCGGCGCCAGACGCTACGAGGGCTGTTGGGGAGCGGGACTGGTCGTGTCAGACGCTCCGGGGGGGCGGTCGTGCCAAACATTCCGGAGGGGGCTGTTGGGGAGCGTTACTGGGTGGAGCCAGACGCTCCGGCGGAGCGTCTCCCGGGCGGCGCCCGATGCTTCGGCGGCGTTTCCGTGTCGCGCCGGCCGGGACGGGGGCCGTTTGGCGCGATCGGTGGACGCGGAAAGAAAAATATAGTATATTTGTAAGCTGAAATTAATTTATTTAATTTGCATAGAATACAAGATAACATTCATCAAGCATGAAAAAATCTACTAACGTCAAGTTAACGGGACTTCTCTGCGCCGCGACGATATTGGCATCGGGGGCGGCGAACGCCCAGATCCAGGCCGGAAAGGGCTATCTCTCCGGCAGCCTCGAGTCCAATACCGTGTGGTATGTGCCCGATGAGGCAATATATGATAACTTCCTCAATCGGTTCCCCGAAAACCGCATCGGGTCGAACAACTACCTCAAGTTCGACTACTCGGTAGGAAAGTTCAAGGCGGGCCTCCAGTTCGAGCTTTATGCCCCCGCACTCCAGGGATATGTACAGGGACGCCAAGGCATGACTGCGAGCGGAACCGAGATTTACGGCCTCCATGGAGGAAAGATCACCGGAAAATATGTCAGCTGGACGGACGATAACTTCTCCGTCATCGTCGGCGATTTCTTCGAGCAGTACGGCAGCGGCATGATTCTGCGCTCCTACGAGGACCGTGCTCTGGGCTTCAACAACTCCATCGAGGGTGTGAGGATCACCTACAACTCCAGCGACATCCTCGGAGCGAAGGCCATGGTCGGCCGGCCGAGGCTTTACATGGATTACGCCGACACGTGGCTCTACGGCGCCGATCTTTCGCTGGCCATCTCCTCGCTCGTGGGCATGGAGAACGGCTACCTCGCTCTCGAGGGCAGCTACCTGTCGCAGTACGACAGCGGGCGCAGCATTTATAAAACAGAAGACGGACTTCCTATAGTCTCGAACAACATGGACGCGTGGTCGGCCCGTCTGGCTTTCGAAATGGCCGGATTCAACCTGCGTTTCGAATATGCGGGCAAGTCCCCCGACGCTTATAATACAGGAGAGGCGTGGGAGCCTCTTAGAGGATCCGCCCAGCTGCTCGAACTCGGCTACAGCGGCCACGGTTGGGGCGTAGCCTTTGCGGCACGCAATTACCAGCACATGCAGATGAAACTCATCGAACCTGATAAGAATAACTATCTCGAGATCGGCAACGTGCTGAACTACCTTCCGTCGCTGACGAGGATCTACACCTACTCGCTGGCCAACCTCGACCCCTACATGATCAAGCCCGAGTACGACGAGACGGCAGCACAGCTGGATGTGTTCTACAATGTTCCGCGCCGCACCTCTTTCGGCGGCCGCTACGGCATGAAGTTCCATGTAAATGCCGCCCTGGCTTACTGGGCTACCGAGCACTTCAACTCGGATGAAAAGGCGTTCGCCAACCTCGACGCCAGCCTCGACGTGGAGAAGCAGTGGACCAAGAAGTGGAAAACCACTTTCATGTTCGCCTTCCAGCGCATGAGAGGTACGCAGGCCACGAGCGGCATGCTGCCCGAAGGCCCCCTGATGAACCGCTATACGGTCGTGGCCGACATTTTGCATAAGTTCGATTCGCGAAACGCCCTGCGTCTGGAGTTGCAATATCTTGCCGCTCCGTTCGTTTACGATAATGTAGGCGGTGTACAGACCAAGGTCAACGACGTGAAGAACAAGGGCGACTGGTGGGCTGTGACCGCCGAGTACAGCTTCGCTCCGAGATTCAGCGTCTTCGCCGGCGATATGTACAACTACCAGACCGAGAAGGTGCACTACTACAACGCCGGCGTAAGCTACACCAAGGGCAGCTCGCGACTGGCTCTCAGCTACGGTCGCAACCGTGCCGGCTTCATCTGCTCCGGAGGCGTATGCCGCCAGATCCCCGGATACACCGGTGTGACGCTGAATTTCACCTCCTCGTTCTGACGAAAGCGTAAAACCAATCTAAATCAATATCTATCATGAAAGCAATCAAGAAACTCGGAATGTTGTTCGCTGCGACAGCGTTGCTCCTTACCGGTTGCAACGGTGGCGAGAACAACACTCCTTCCTCGACCGATCTCAAGCTTGCTTCGGTAGGCAACAAGACCGTGCTCAAGGCCGACGGCAAGGACAAGGTCAATTTTGTCGTGACCGACAAGGACGGCAACGATGTGACCAAGAGCGCCGAAATCACCTACGGCGACGGCATCAAGCTGGACGGCACCAACTTCACCACTACCGAGGCTGGCGAGTACACTTTCGTCGCCACCTACAACGGCAAGACTTCCAACAAGCTGACCATCACGGCAAGCGCACTGGTACTTTCCGTCGAGCCTTCGACCATTCCCGCCAACGGCGGCAAGGCCGTTTTCACTGTGGTGCTTAACGGCGAGGACATCACCTCGAAGTCGACCATCACCAACATCACCCTCGGCGAGACTTACGAGACCGGCGTGAACGAGTTCATTTCCGGCGAACGTTCCGGCAAGTTCGAGTTCAAGGCCACTCAGGGCAACTCCGATTCGAATATCGTGACCGTTACCGTTGAGCCGGCTGTCGCCAACCCGCTTCGTCTGATCGCCGACGGCGGTCGTTTCGATGCCGGCAGCACTGCCACGTTCACCGTCGAGAATGACGGCGTCGACGTGACCGCTTCGGCCAAAATCAAGAACCAGACCACCGGCGAGTACCTCAGCGGAAACACTTACACGGTAGTCAGCGGCACCGCATCGTTCGTCGCCGAGTACGACGGCAAGACTTCGCCCGCAGTGAATATCGGTACCGGCGAATTCTGGAAGAGGACCCTCTTCATGAAGTTTACCAACGTGAACTGCGGCCCTTGCGGCGCCCTCGCACAGGCCATGGAGAAAGTTGAAAATTACGAGGATATGGAGGATCGCATCGTCGAGATGAACATCCACTATCCGCTCAACAGCGACAACGACGACCCGATGACGAACCTCAGGCTTGCTCAGAGGTATGCAAAGTACTGCTCGCCCGCCGGTCTGCCGACCTACTATCTCGACATGTCCTTCCGCGGTGTCGGTGCTGCTCCTACCTCCGAGCTCCGCTCCGCTTTCAAGCAGTTCAACGGGATAACCCCCGTAAAGGCCGGCTTGGCTGTCAATGCTACTACCGACGGCAGCTTTATCGACGTAGAAGTTAGGGCCACCGCGGCTGTTGCAGGCGAGTACTATCTCGGCGTAGCTCTTATCGAGGACGGCCTCGCAGGATATGGCCAGAGCGGCGTTTCGAACAGCCAGGGATTCATCCACAACAACGTGCTCCGTCTCGCAGCTACCGATCCTTACGGCGATGAGCTCGGCGCCATGGAGGTCAACAAGGAGGTCGTGAAGACCTACCGTTTCGATGCTGCATCTTACAACGTGGCCAACTGCAAGGTGGTTTGCTATCTGGTGGAGAAGAGCGAAAGCGCCATGTACGACCACATCGTTCACAACTCGGTTGTCTGCAGGGTGAACAGCTCGGCTCCTTACAGGTTCAACTGATGAAGCTATCCTGCCCGTGCTGGCAGGCGCAAATTTCGCGAAATGCCCGGACTACGGTCCGGGCATTTCTTTTGTGGGCCATGGCGCTTTTGTGGGGAGGGGACTTCTCTTTGTGGGCCTGTGTCTTTTCTTTGAGGCCGGGGCTCTCTTGGGCCGGGGCGTTTCCTCTTGGGGCCGGGCGTTTTCCCGGGCGGGAGGATGGCGGAATATATTCAGACACGGTTGCAGGAATGTGGCCGGGCTACCTCTTGGGGGCGGCCTTTCTTCTATGGGGCGGCGGGGGCTGACGAAGGGCGAAAGCAGCGGATGAAAATCTGTAAAATGAATACAAACATCCGATTTATCGTCACAAACGTTCCGAGTAAGTCCGTTAACTTTGTAGACGAAAGTAGATTCTGCGGGACCGAGGTTATGTGGCGGGCCGAGATCATTGGCATCATAAGAGTAGGGGTATGAAAAAAATTTTACTGTTTACATGGATCCTGTTGGCGGCATGTTCGCTGTCGGCTTGCAGCGCCTCCGAGGAGGGGCCTACTGCCGGTCCGGAACAACCGGAGAGCTCGGAAGACGGCAGCGGGGAGGAGACGGGAATACCGGAAGGGGTATCCCAGGGAGTGAAAATTGCGGTCGGCAGCCGCACGATTACCGCCACGATGGAGGACAATGCCGCGGGCAGGGATTTCCTTTCCCGGCTGCCGATAGAGGTGACGCTGGAGGATTACGATAATACGGCCGAGAAAATTTTTTATCCCGATCCGGCACTCGCGACCGATGGCGTGACACGCGGTTGCGCGCCTGTACCGGGCGACATCGCGATTTATGCGCCGTGGGGCAACGTCGCGATTTTCTGCAAGAGCCGGCCGCACGACGATAACCTGATAAAGATAGGCCGCATCGACGGGAATGGAATCGAGGCTCTGAGTATGAAGGGCGATATAAGTGTGAAGATAGAAAGACTGTAAGATATGACCATCAAAGAGTTCAAAGAGTATGTAAAGACGGGCGAGGCTCTCGGCACGGAAGAGATCCTCGGTTTCATGAACAGAATGAGCGACGAGGCGCGTCGTGTCACATTCCGGCTGAATACGGCCTTCCACACACCCGACGAGGTGCGCGATCTGCTCTCCGAGCTGTTCGGCTATCGGGTGCCGCAATCGCTCCGCGTTTTTCCTCCGTTCTATGCGGATTTCGGGAAAAACATTACGGTCGGGGAGAATGTGTTTATCAATGCCTGCTGCCACTTTCAGGATCACGGCGGAGTGACGATAGGCGACGGCTGCCAGATAGGGCATAATGTGGTATTCGCCACGCTCAATCACGGGCTTGCCCCCGAAAACCGCAGCTATACTTATCCCGCGCCTATCGCCTTGGGCAGGAATGTGTGGGTGGGGTCGAATGCGACCATTCTGCAGGGCGTGACCATCGGCGACAATGCCGTCGTCGCGGCAGGGGCGGTCGTGACGAAAGACGTGGCGGCGAATACGATCGTGGGCGGCGTCCCGGCCCGGTTCATCAAACGGATATAAAGGGGCAAGGATGTGATAAGAATCATATTAAGCATATTGCTGCTATTCGGATTGTCGTTATGCAGCACAACAGTCGAGAATAACGCGAACCGGATCAACAATTTCATCGAATAAGAGATCATGAAACGAATCGTTTTCATTGCAGTATTCACCGTTTTAACATTCAATGTCATGGCACAGGAAAAGATAGTGCAGACCGCAGGGCGCGAACAGCTGGGCGAGTTCGCCCCCAAATTCGCCCAGCTCAACGACGATGTTCTTTTCGGCGAGGTGTGGAGCCGCACCGACCGCCTCGGGCTGCGCGACCGCAGTCTGGTGACGATCTCGTCGCTCATCAGTCAAGGCATTACCGACACCTCGCTGATCTACCATTTGCAGTCGGCGAAGAACAACGGCATCACCCGCACCGAGATTGCCGAAATCATTACGCATATCGGCTTTTATGCCGGCTGGCCAAAGGCTTGGGCGGCATTCCGGCTGGCCAAAGAGGTGTGGGCGGAGGAGACTGCCGGCGAGGATGCCAAGGCCGCCTTCCAGCGCGAGATGATCTTCCCCATCGGCGAACCCAACACGGCCTATGCACCCTATTTTATCGGCACCAGTTACCTCGCGCCGATTTCGCAGGAGCAGGTGACCATCTACAATGTGACTTTCGAGCCGCGCTGCCGCAACAACTGGCATATCCACCACGCGACCCGGGGCGGCGGTCAGATGCTCGTCGGCGTGGCCGGCCGCGGCTGGTACCAGGAGGAGGGCAAGCCGGCGCAGGAGATCCTGCCCGGTACGGTCATCCACATTCCCGCAGGCGTGAAGCATTGGCACGGTGCGGCGGCCGACAGCTGGTTCGCACACCTCGCCTTCGAGCTTTCCGGCGAAAACACCTCCAACGAATGGCTCGAGCCTGTGACGGACGAGCAGTACGACAAACTTCAATAATTGGCATCGAATATGTACAGGTTACTATTAACATTGTTGTCGGTCGTCGGTATGGCGACTGCGACATACGCACAGCAGCACGATATGAACGATCGGAAAACACTTGTCGCCTACTTTTCCGCAACAGGCACTACGGCCCGCGTAGCCGAGAAAATAGCGGAGATAACCGGCGGAGAGCTTTATGCCATTACTCCGGCACAGCCCTACACCGACGCCGACCTCGACTGGCACGACAAGCAGTCGCGCAGCTCGGTTGAGATGAACGACCCGAAGGCGCGCCCTGCTATCGGCGGCCGCAAGCTGGACACGGCGGGCTTCGACACCGTTTTCATAGGCTATCCGATATGGTGGAATCTCGCTCCGCGAATCATCGACACCTTCATCGAGAGCCACGACCTGAATGGCAAGGTCGTAATCCCGTTCGCGACCTCCGGCGGCAGCACTATCGGCAACAGTGCGGCTGCGCTGAAGAAGGCCTGCCCCGAAGCGGATTGGAAAGAGGGCAAACTTCTGAATCGCGCAAGCGAAAGCAGCATCCGCGAATGGATCGAAGGCCTGAAGTGATCCGCCGCTTAAATCCGCAAGTCGTTTGAATATACGCCCGACAAATAGCACAAAAAGCTATTTTTCAACCTAAAAAGTTGATATATTCCACTATTGTAAACATTACCTATTTATGAAAAACTACAAACCTAACATGACAAACTGATACGATATGAAAAAAATATTAATGCTTCTGACTGCTGTTTTATGCAGTTGTCAAATAAGCAATGAACCCGTATATTGGAACCTCGAATCATTCATTTCGACATATTTCGACTATTCGGATGTTGACATATACAAGACCTACAGCGGACTGTTAGTGGTTAGACCTGTCGTGGGCCATATATACTCAGCCGAATCGTCTGCCGAAAACGACAAACTGCGCTTTGAGGATCTGGCACAACACAACGGCGATGTCAACTACAAAAAAAAGGTCGCTTTCCCATTCTACATAAGATACCCCAATATAATGCCGGCCGAGTCTCTCGTAAAAATAGAGCTATACGCTACTGACGGCAGCGAAGAACCGGTGAACCTGAACAGTCAAGTGAAATTTGAGGCCGTAACGCCCAAGGAGTTTATCCGAAGCGGATACACCAAGTATGCCCCGCTGGACACGTTACCGCTTTACGCCACCAGCGCGTGTTACAGCCCTATCGGCAAAATGGCGGATGCACTGTCTGCAGATGATCTGGAGTTGATAGGCAACGGCGATGAGACAAGCTATGTTCTTTTCGTATTGCGGTTCACCGAGCAGCCGCAAGAGCCGCTCAACCTCGAACTCGTCCTCACGTTCGGCGACACCCGCGTAATCCGCAAGTCGTTCGAATATACGCCCGACAAATAGCACAAAAGACTTTTTTGGGACAAATACATATTTTTAAACTTAAAAAGTTGATATTCCGAAATTTTTGATTACATTTGTTGCATTAAAAACAACCTAAAAAATATTCCCATGAAACACTTACTATCGTTAGCTACAATTGCTGCTGTTTCCCTTTTTATGAACAGCTGCCAACAGGACCAATTAATCAGTCCAGAGCATCCACAATCCGCCGCGGCAACCGATTTGCATCGTATACCGAGAGAGCGGGCGATCGCTGAACTCAATTCATTTCTCGACGCAATCGATGCCGACGATATCACACGAGGCGGCGCACCGAGAAAAATAAAGGAAATTATCCCCGTGCTCGCCGACAATTGCATCGAAACGACACGTATGTCCGAGGACGAGGCTGCCGCTGCAATCGACACCTTGCTCTATTTGGTCAATTTCGAAGACGAGAACGGATATGCCGTGCTGTCGGCTACACAATATTTCGCGCCGATACTCGCCGTAACCGACAGCGGTTCGACCAACCCCGAGGATTGGAAAGTATCCATAACAGAGGTCGGTTCCATATTCGATTTCGATGATTGCTGCGTTCTCGATGACGAGGAAGAAGGCGATGACGATGAACCCGAACCTGCTTTTCCAATACAACCAAAAGATTCATTGATTGCCCCGAATCCAGAAATAGGAATCAACCATACAAGTCATAATAACACAACCCGTGCCGCAGCCTCTGGCGAGGGGAACCACACATTTGAGTTCGTCCGCCGGACGATATGCGACTACTGCGATATCACTCTGATCGATCGCCAAGAAGATCTCGGCAACGGAGGCGGCGGTAACTCAGGCGGAGGAAATACTGGCGGAGGGAACAATGGGAACACCGATCCGGCTCCAGACCCAGCAGAATGGCAGGTCGTGGCTCAGGTACAGCCTATGCTGCGAACTCTGTGGAATCAACGTCCGCCGTTCAATATGTATTGTCCCAGTAAGGATAACGCTGACACATATTATGAGGGCCATGCTCCCGCCGGTTGTGTGGCAGTAGCACTTGGCCAAATCATAGCATATAATAAATATCCCGAAAAAATAGAAAACAGATCGTACGATTGGGACAAAATAGCTACAACCACTACAGCATCCGATTCAGTACAGAAATCAGAGGTTGCGCGACTATTGGCTACCATAGGATCAAGCGATTATCTGAATTTAAAGTACAGAACAAATAGTGCCGGTGGGTCAGCCGACAATGCTTATGAAACATTAAAAAAATTAGGTTATAAAAATCCGCATAAATATTGCGGTTATAAAGAAAACACCATTTTAACCTTTTTAAACTCGGATAGGCCATTCTATATCGGAGCAATAAGCCCCAAGAAACACAGTTACGACAATAAAAGAATCGGACACGCTTGGGTAATCGACGGATACATCAAACGACAGCGCGGAAGCCAAACAGAAGTCTTGATGCACTGCAATATGGGTTGGGGCGGACAATGCGACGGTTATTACCATTCAGGAATATTCGATACCACTCAAACACAAGACGAAAATGGCAATACTGAAGATGAAAACGGCGACAGTTATGGCAACCAGTCGAATGAAAGACGCAAATATTGCAAATATTACCGATTTTTAAAATACGACAAACCTAACACGACAAACTGATACGCTATGAAAAAATTACTGTTACTATTGTCGGCGGTCACGCTGAACGGCTGCACCATTGGAGATTATTTCGAAATCTATCTCGAATCGTTCATTTCGGCGTATTTCGACTATTCGGATATCGACATATACGTGAACGACGGCGTACAAATAGTGGTCAAACCTATCGTGGGCCATATCTACTCGGCCGAATCGTCTGCCGAAAACGACAAACTGCGCTTTGAGGATCTGGCACAATACAACGGCGATGTCGACTTCAGACAAAAGTTCGCTTTCTCGTCCCCAACAAGATACCCCAATATAATGCCTGCCGAGTCGCTCGTAAAAATAGAGCTATACGCTACTGACGGCAGCGACGAGCCTGTGAACCTGAACAGTCAAGTGAAATTTGAGGCCGTGACCCCCAAGGAGTTTATCCGAAGCGGATACACCAAGCGTGTCCCGCTGGACACGTCGCCGCTTTACGCCACCAGCGAAATGGTACTGTGTTACAACACTATCGGCAAAATGGCGGATGCGCTGTCTGCAGACGATCTGGAATTGATAGGCAACGGCGATGAGACACACTATGTTCTTTTCGTATTGCGGTTCACCGAGCAGCCGCAAGAGCCGCTCAACCTCGAACTCGTCCTCACATTCGGCGACACCCGCGTAATCCGCAAGTCGTTCGAATACACGCCAACAACCCGCGAAGCAGGAGCATAGCCGGCCGAAAGGGCGACGCCCGATAAACAAGCCTCCGAAAGTCCATACGAAAGACTTTCGGAGGCTTACAGTTTTCTGCAGACTGCCGGCATTAACCCTGCCGGCACTTGTCAGGTTACTGGTGCTCGGGGCGCAGCAGATCGTTCACCACCTTGACCGGCGAGAAGGTAGCCAGCGGGACATCCACGAAGACGGTAGTCCAGTCGGCCATAGCGCCGTTCCACAACCCGGGCAACTCCTGCGCCCGCAGCTCGCGGCCGTCCTTGGACTTGCTCGAGATGAAGCCGGTAGCCGGATCGGTATATGCCGTGAGGTCGAACCGGCCGCCGTCGCTGCGGCCTACGCCGCACACCAAATCGACCGGATTGAAGTGCGTCGCCGCACTCATCATAGGCTTGTCCTCGGGCGATATCTGGCTCGACTCGGCTATCTGCAATGCGCACTCGCCGCGCTTGCCCTCGACCCAGAACGGGCCGCCTCCGGGTTCGCCGTCGTTGCGCACCATACCGCACACGCGGATCGGCCGGTCGAGCAGTTCCATAAGCAGCTCGGGCGTTGCATTTTCGGGCAGGCGCGTACACAGTTCCGTCTCGACAAAACGGGCGATCTTAGCCGCACGCTCGGCCGAAACGCCCGCGCGCAACTCCTGCAGAGCGGCAAAAGCACGTCCCTGCAGTTCGAGCAGCAGGCCGGCCAGCGCCTTCTTGTACGTCACCGTATCACCACGGCGCGCGTCGGTGGTAACATTGTCTATATTCTTGATAAACACAACATCGGCATCGATCTCGTTCAGGTTCTCGATCAAGGCGCCATGACCCGCCGGACGGAACAGCAGCGTACCGTCGTCGTTGCGGAACGGGGTGTTGTCGGGATTCACCGCCACGGTATCGGTCGACGGCTTCTGCACCGAGAACGAAATGTCGTACTTGACGCCGAAACGCTCCTCATATTTAGGCACGACAGCCTCCAACAGCTTCTTAAAGCCGTCGATATGCTCCGGAGAGACGGTGAAGTGTATCGCTGCCCGTCCGCGGCAGGCGGCATACTGCGCGCCCTCGACCAGATGCTCCTCAACGGCCGTGCGCACCTCAGCGCCATAGCGGTGGAACAGTATCAGCCCCTTGGGTTTGGCACCGTAATGCAGGCCCTCCCTGACGATCGCCGAGACGGTCTGCTCGTCGGAAGCTCCGGCGGGGAGCACCCCGCGCAGCGCCTCGCCGAAAGCGAAGCGGTCGATATTGGCCAGCAGCACGTCGATATCCTCGCCGCGCTTGCCCTCGTTCACGAATGCGAACAGCGACTTGAACATTCGCGTCGCGGCGCCCGATGCGGGTACGAACTTCACCACGCGCTTCTTGTCGCGCGCGGCATCGAACGCCGCGGCGTATGCTGCCGCCTCGTCGGCAGAGAGCCGTCTCACGCCGCCGTTGTCGGGTGAAGCTGCGGCCTTCACATTCAGAAACGGGAAGCCGCGGCGGAAATTTTCGATCTGAAGCATCACCGCCTCGGGCGTCAGGCCGTGGTCGGCGATCTGTTTTAAGTCCTCTTTGGTAAACATAACGGTTATATTTTCGTTTTAAGTTAATATTCGGCTGTGTAAATGTACGATTAATTTTTCGAATCGACAAGAAGTCCCGCTTTTTTCGTACATTTGACTTCGTCCAAGATGCTCCCGCTCGGCAATACTCAAATAAATTTGGCATTACCCCCGCTTATTCGTACCTTTGTAATCCGATTATGATACATATATACGAAAATACCGATCTCGCGCCGCGCAACAGCTTCGGCGTAAGCGCACGCGCCGAACGACTCATTGAGTTCGACGCCGAAAACGACCTGCACGAAATATTCGCTGACGAGCGTCTGCGCAACCGGCCATGGTACGTACTGGCCGGCGGAAACAACATACTCTTTACAAAAGACTACGAGGGCACCGTCATCTGCCCGCGCAACCTCGGCATCGAGGTCGTCGCCACCGACCGCCAGCGGGTGAAGGTGCGAATCGGCGCCGGTGTCGAATGGGACGACGCCGTGGCGTGGAGCGTCGAGCAGGGACTGTGGGGCATCGAGAACCTGTCGCTTATCCCGGGCAAGGTCGGCGCCGCGCCCGTGCAGAACATCGGCGCATACGGCACCGAAGCCAAGGATGCCATAGAGACTGTCGAGATGTTCTGCCCCCAAACCCTCAATACATTGATTCTTGACAACAGCCACTGCGAGTTCGGCTATCGCGACAGCATCTTCAAGCGTATGCTCCGCGGACGAATGGTAATCACGGCCGTAACGCTCTCGCTCAGCCGCACCCCGCAGCCGCGCCTGCGCTACGGCGACGTGCAGCAGCGGGTCGAGGAGCTTGGCGGCGCGACGCTGCAGAATATTCGGGAGTCCGTCTGCGCCATACGGCGCCACAAGCTGCCCGATCCGGCCGTCACGGGCAATGCAGGCAGCTTCTTCAAGAATCCCGTCGTCGATGCCGCCGTCGCCGAGCGGCTGCGAGAGGAGTATCCCGATATGCCGCTCTACCCCGCCGGCGAGAACAAGGCCAAGCTGGCCGCCGGCTGGTTGATCGACCGCGCCGGCTGGAAGGGAGCCAAATGCGGCCGCGTAGGCGTACACGACCGTCAGGCGCTGGTGCTGGTCAATCTGGGCGGCGCCACCGGCAGCGAGGTTATGGATCTGGCCCACCGCATCGTCGACAGCGTGGCCGAAAAGTTCGGCGTGGAACTCAATACCGAAGTCAATATATTGTAAATATGCCGCAAAAGAATCTGCTTTTCGAGAATTTCAAACGCTACATCGCAGCCAACAAGATGCTGTCGTTCGGCGATCGGGTGCTGCTGACGGTAAGCGGCGGCGTCGATTCGATGGTTATGCTGTCGCTCTTCGCCCAAAGCGGCTACCGCATCGGCGTGGCGCACTGCAACTTTTGCCTGCGCGGCGAGGAGAGCGACGAAGACGAGGTGCTTGTCGCACAACAGGCCGCGGCATACGGCGTCGAGTTCTACAACCGCCGCTTCGACACCCTCGGCGAGATGGACCGCACGGGCGAATCGATGGAGATGGCGGCCCGACGGCTGCGCTACGCATGGTTCGAGGAGTTGTGCCAGCAGCACGGCTACGACCGTATCGCAATAGCCCACCACGCCGACGACTCGATCGAGACCTTTTTCATAAACCTGCTGCGCGGCACCGGCCTGCGCGGCCTGACAGGCATAAACATAACCAACGGGCGGGTATTCCGCCCTCTTATGTTCGCCTCGCGGCGCGAGATCACCGAGTATGCGGTGGCCAACCACATCCCCTTCCGCGAAGACTCATCCAACCGGTCGACCAAATATCTGCGCAACAAGATACGCCTCGGACTCATCCCGCGCATTCGCGAAATAAGGCCCAAGTTCTCCGAAGTGATGAACAGCAACATCCGCCGCCTGACCGACACGCAGGTATTCATCAACAACGCCATAAAGCGCATACGGCAGGAGGTCTGCACCGAGCGGGACGGAGTGCATACCATACATATCGACCGCATCGATCCCGAGGTGCCGATCGGATTCGTGATCTACGAACTGCTCAATTCGGCATTCGGATTCAAGGGCGAAGTGACCGATGCCCTGTGCCGCGCATTAGACAGCGGAGCCACTGGCAAACGCTTCTACGCCAAGGACTGGGTCGCATATATCGACCGCGGCGACATAGTCGTCGCCCGCATCGAAAGCGACGACCCGTGCGAGGTGAGCGTCGGCGAGAACGACCGCAAGGCATACTGCGGCAACTCGATGATACTGCTCGAACGCGAGGCGATCGACACAGTGGAGAGCTATTCCGTTCCGGAGCATATCGCGCTGGTCGATGCCGACAAGCTGCAGTTTCCGCTGACGCTGCGGCGCTGGCGCGAGGGCGACTGGTTCGTTCCCTACGGTATGACGGGCCGCAAGAAGGTCAGCGACTACCTGATCGACCGCAAGGTGTCGATGCCCGAGAAGGCCCGCCAGTTCGTTCTGCTGTCGGGCGACGACATAGTATGGCTCGTAGGCCGCCGCATCGACGACCGTTTCCGCCTTACGGGCGAAACCGAGACCGTACTCAGACTTATCAAGGAGATAATTTGACGCTATGGCCAAGAGCAGCAAAATAAAGTTCCGCGACAGCATCGCCTCGTTCGAGCGTCTGCAGCAGCAGATCGCCGCCCGACGGTTCGCGCCCGTATATCTCCTTATGGGCGACGAGGGCTACTTCATCGACGCCCTCAGCGACCAGATAGCCTCGACTGTACTGGGCGAGGCGGAGCGGGCCTTCAACCAGACCGTCCTCTACGGCAAGGACAGCGACGCAGGCGCTATCGTCAACCTGTGCCGTCAGATGCCGATGATGGGCAGCTATCAGGTTGTCATCGTGCGCGAAGCCCAGCAGCTGCGTCAGATAGAGAAGCTGTCGCTCTACACCTCGCACCTCTCCCCCACCACCATACTCGTCCTCTGCCACAAAGAGCGCAACTTGGACAAGCGCACCGCCCTCTACAAGCAGATCGCCGGTCAGGGCGAAGTATTCGAATCGGTGCGGCCGCGCGACTACGAGATAGGCGGCTGGCTCACGGATTTCATCCGCCGCAAGGGGTGTTCGATCGAGCCTAAGGCACTGTCGATGCTCACGGACCATTTGGGCACTGACATAGCCAAGATATCCAACGAGCTGAACAAGCTGCTGCTGTCGCTGCCCGAAGGCACCCGCAGCATCACCGCCGCGCATATCGAACAGAATATCGGCATCAGCAAGGACTTCAACAACTTCGAGCTGATGAAGGCCGTCACCTCGCGCAACCTGCCGCAGGCGCTGCTCATAGCCGACCACTTCGCCCGCAACCCCAAGGACAACCCGTTAGTGCTGACGATTATGGCGATGTTCGGCCAGTTCAAGCAACTTTTCACGGTCAACTATCTGCGCTGGCTGGCCCGCACCAAAGGCACGCCGATGCCCTCGGATGCCGAGTTGTGCCGCCAGCTGGGCCTGCCGTCACCGTTCTTGGTCGCCGAGATCAAGCAGACCGCTGCGCTGTGGCCCAACAGCCGCGTTTTCGCTGTGCTTGGCATCATCCGCGAGTACGACGCCAAAAGCAAGGGCATCGGCACAGGCGGCCTGAGCGACGGGGAGCTGCTGCGCGAGATGATCCTCAAAATCCTGACCCGATGACCGCCGATTACATATCGGTAAACGGAGTGCTGTGTACACCTGCCGAGGCGTCCGCAACGCTTCGCGCCGGCTATGTGCGGCAGGACATACGCGTTGCCGAGCGGCGTCCGGTGCATATTGCAGCCCATATCGACCTTATGTGCCGCACGTTCGAGCGTCTCTACGGAATCCGGCCGGTACTGTCGCCGGCAATGGTCTCGGCGTGGTGCTCACAGCTGCTCGCAGCCAACCGCTGCGCCACCGGCAACTGCATCATCTCCGCCATCTTGGTGCCCGTCGAGCGCGACGGCGTCCCCCGCGCCGATCTGAGACTCTTCTCGCGCGAGACACTTCTCGACGCCAAATATGTCGTGCGGCCGCTGCGGCTTCGGGCTGCCGTAGCCAGCTACCAGCTGCCGTACGAAGATCTGCCCACCTCGTTCGCATTCGAAGCTGCCGAGGCCGCCCTGCTGCGTGTGCACGGCAGCGGATGCCGCACCGTGCTGCGTGCCGACGATGAAGGGGTGGTGCTCTCGGCCGGAACATCGGCGCTGTTCGCCGTCAAAGGGCGCCGCATAATCACTACGCCGCAGGTGTTCGGTGCCCCCGACAGCGTGGAGCGCCGCATCGCCGTTGATGCCATAATCCGCTCAGGATCCGAGTTTTCGGAGGAGATCGTAAGCGTAGAGAACCTCGACGGCTATGACGAGCTGTTCTACTGCGACTGCCGCGGTCTCACCTCTATCGAGCAGTGCGGCCACACGCATTATATGTCGCTCATTGTGGACCGCATAGCGGACCTTATGCGATAATTTCCAATAAAACGGGGAACAGATGCGCCGACCGGTGCGATACCTTCGCACCGAGAAACTCACTTTTTACCCGTATGAAAAAACTTTTGATTATCTATGCCGTCATATCGACGGCGGCAGTTGCCTGTGCGGTCAGGTCCATATCGCTGCTGCAGCACGAAAACCGGCGTCTCGGCTCCAACGTCGCCGTACTGAGCGATGACCTGCGCCTCTACCGCACACGCGACGGCGAGAGCGCCGCCGAAATAGGCTCGCTGCGACTGCGCTGCGGAGAACTGCGCAGCCGGTATGAGCAGATAGCCGCTGAGAACCGCCGGTTAGGCATACGGCTGCGGCAGATCGAATCGATAGCCGCGGCTGCGACCGTCACCGAGATCGACACCTCGGCAGTGCTGCGCGACTCGCTCGCGCTCTCGCCCGTAGCGCCGCCCGAGAAGCTGCGCACCCTCTTTTGGGCCGACGACTGGTGTACCTTGCGAGCTGTCCTTGCCGGTGACAGCCTCCGGCTGCACTACACCTCAGTCGACACGCTGCGGCAGACGGTCTATCGCATTCCGCGGCGGTTTCTGTTCATCTGCTACGGCACCAAGGAGCTGCGGCAGGTAATCACCTCCTCGAACCCGCACACCCGACTGGTCTATTCATCGCACATTACCGTCGAGCGAAGGCGATGAACGCTGCGGGCGGCTCTATCTGAGACGGTGGCCGATCAGATTCATAAACTCCTCGCGGGTGCGGTGATCCGAGAGGAACGTGCCGGTGAAGGCCGAAGTGGTGGTTGCCGAATTTTGCTTCTGTATGCCGCGCATCTGCATGCAGGTGTGGCTGGCCTCGATCACAACGGCCACGCCTAACGGATTGAGCGCCTCCTGTATGCAGTCTCGTATCTGAACCGTCAGACGCTCCTGCACCTGAAGCCGGCGGGCAAAGCACTCCACCACGCGCGCCACCTTCGACAGTCCGGTGATGTAGCCGTCAGGGATATATGCCACGTGCGCCTTGCCGTAGAAGGGCAGCAAATGGTGCTCGCACATCGAATAGACCTCGATATCCTTCACCAGCACCATCTGGCGGTACTCCTCGCGGAACATCGCCGAGCGCAGTATCTGCCGTGGATCCTCGGCATAGCCCTTGGTCATAAAGGCCATCGCCTTGGCCACGCGCTCCGGAGTCTTGAGCAGCCCCTCGCGCGCGGGATCTTCGCCCAGCAGGCGCAGAATTTCGAGATAGTGACAGCGCATAGCCTCGATCTTTTCGGGGTCGTAGCGCTCCTCTTTTTCGTATATCGGATTTTCCATAAGTCACATCATTTTGAGCACAAAGGTACGCAAAAATGGCTGATCGGCGAAATATATCACCGCTAAGCGAATATTTTTTTAGCCCTGTTTTACGCCCTTTTACCCGAAAATCAAAAGCTGCAAGCTAAAATATGGCTACGAACTGTAAGCATTTTAGGCTAAAATCGGCATTTATATAGCAACACGCCAAATATGAATCAAAACTAAAAATTTGGTTTATCGGAAATTAAAGTCTATCTTTGTCCTTTGATGACTCATTAAAAACTGTAATAGCATGAAGAATTTCACCCTCCGTTTCGCCGCATTCGCACTGTCGTTATGTGCGGCATTCGCATTCGTCGCCTGCGAGGATGACGACAGCGACAAGACACTGCCCGTATCGGACGCCACAGTCCAAGTGCAGGTCACAGCCCAAACCCCCGAATCGGCCGATCTGACGATCACCACCTCTGCAGCCGAAGCTGCCGCCTACTATCGCACGACGGATATGAAATTCCGTGCTTCGGGCGAGTTCGTATTCCGCAACGGAGTCGAGATCCAGCCCAACACCGCAGTAAGCATCTCGATGCCCTACTTGGAGACGATGGCCGACTACCGCATCATCACCGCAGCCAAGGCTGCCAACGGCGGATATACGGTCAACTATACCGATATTCATGTACCCGACCGTCCGACTTCGATCTCTATCACCGTGGACAAGATCAGGGCCAAGAAGGTAGTGGCCACCTTCACCCCCGACGACTACACCAAATCGTACAAGATCGGTATCGGCCGCGCGACCTCGACCGTAGAGCAGTTCCTCGCCGACGAGATCGAAACTACCACCATAGACGGCAATGAGCCGAACACGATCGAAATAGAGGGTCTGTTGCCCGAAGAGAACTATATTATCTACGCCCTGAGCTACAACAACGAAGGCCCGGGCTGCGATGTCGTAACTACCACGGTCAAAACCGCTGTGGCTCCGGCAGTCGACATCGATGTCACGATGGACAATGTTATAATAGCCGACGTGAAGATCACGCCTAACGAAGTTACGAGCCGGTATATTTACTTGGTAGCTTCAGCCGAATTGTTCGGCGAGTTTTCCGAGCTGTTCGGCGGCGATGTGGCCTTGATAGAAGCAATGGGCGAGACCGGTATGGGTGAAGAACCGAGCGAATCGCAGTGGGAGCTGAACGGTTCGTGCAGCTACGAATATATTGTCGCCTGCGTCACCTATGACGAGGACGGAGAAGCCTACGATGTCGTAAAAACATACTTCACCTCTCCCGAAAAGGTCGAGGACGCTCCCGAGGCATCCGTCCAAATTACTGTCGGCGAAGTCACTTCGACCTCAGCCCAATTGATTTACAGTATGTCCGGCGGTACGCTCGGCTACTATCAAGCAGTATACAGCGAAAGCAATTACCTCGACCTGATTGAGCAGGGCGGCGTGGATTATGTTTTCCAGTATACAGCATTCTACGGATCCCTTATGATGAAAAACGATGATTACGTATGGCCCAAACTGACGCCCGGGACCAAATATATCGCCGTAGGCTGTCCGTTCAACGTCAACGGCATAGATGGTTACGGTCAGATAGCGACGGCTGAATTTACCACTCCCGACGGCTCTTCTGCAACAGCCGCAGCAGGCAATACGGCCGGCAAGCGCAGCCGCAATGTCCTCCGCGGTCTGATCTCAGCCGACCAGATCAAGGCGATAAAGCATTGATATTTTACATCGGCAATACAGCTCCCGATCGTCCGCAGCGACGGTCGGGAGTTTTTTTGTTCCGGAAATATCGTTACATTTGTACCAAGATAATCCAACACTAACCTCAAAAAACAATCTGCAATGATTCGCAAAGCTCTTTTCATTATGTGCCTCGCGTTCGGTATGGCAGCGTGCGGCCGGCAAAAGTTCGAAATCGTATTCGACAGCTCGCACGAAGTTTCCGGAGGCAAGTTCGCCCTCAATCAAATCAATCCCCAGCTCCCCGCCGACTGGGACGGCTACAACTACGTGGTCATAGAGTTCCGCATCTCCACGCCCCAACGTTTCCACATCGGCTTCACAACCGACGACGGCTACAACGAACTGCGCGTGATGAGCTACGTGCCCAATGCGTGGAACCGGCTGGCCATTCCGCTCGACTACTACCGCGAGCTGCCGGCGGCAGCGGTCGATCTGGCCGCAACGTTCAACAAGCCTCGCTACACAGGCTGGATCAATCTCGGAGGACGGCGCACTGCCCTGCACGGCGTCGATTCGATCGGCATCCGGATGCGCGCGCCGATAGGAAATCCCAAGTTCGAATTGCGGAATGTGACCCTTGCGGTAGACGACCCGGGCGACACATATCTCGAAGCCGAGCCGGCTTTCGACCAGTTCGGGCAGAGCGCACTGGTGGACTACCCCGAAAAGGCTCGCTCGATAGAGCAGCTACAGGCCGAATGGCGCGCCGAGGAGCAGTCGCTGGCCGAGGCCGACGACTTCGGCTACTCCGCTTTCGGCGGTTATCGTGATGCCCGCATCGACAACGGCACCGGCTTCTTCCGCACCGTCTGCATCGACGGTTGCTGGTGGTTCGTCGACCCCGAAGGCTACCTGTTTCTGTCGGTGGGCGTCGACTGCATCACGCCGGCCCGCGGCGGAGTGGCTGCCCGTTACCAAAAGCGACGTGAGATGTTCGGCACACTGCCGCCCGATTCGCTCGCCCAGACCGGCTGGAACGGCGAAAAGATATACTCCTACGGAATCTGGAACCTGTGCCGCCGCTTCGGCGCCGACTACGAGCAGCGCTCGGTGGATATGGTTTTCGACCGTATGGACAAATGGGGCATAAACACCATAGGCAACTGGTCGGACGGCCGCGTAATGGAGCGCAACCGCAAGCCATACATGCTTTCGATGCACACCTACGGCGTGGATCGCCGCCTGATGGGACTGGCCGACGTTTATGAGCCGGACTACCAAAAGAAGATGGATGAGGCAATCGACCGTTCGCTCTCGCGCTACCGCGCCAATCCGTGGGTAATAGGCTTCTTCGTGGGCAACGAGCCAGCTTGGCTCGGCGAGGAGGAGCGTCTGTGCGACATCATTCTCGCCGGCGAGGAGCGCCCCATAAAAAGCGCCCTGCAACGCTGGCTGGCCGCAGGCGATACGCCCGAACGCCGCGTTGACTTCATCTACGACACGTTCCGCATCTACTTGGAATCGGTACGCCGAGCGCAGAAGCGTTTCGCACCCGAGCACCTCAACATAGGCATTCGCTTCGGGAACATTGCCGCCGTGGACGAGCGCATACTCGAGATCTGCGGGCGCAACTTCGATGTCATCAGCTTCAACTGCTACGCCCTAAAGCCCGACGCCGAGGCTATGGACCGTGTGCTGCGCATAACCGGCCTGCCGATGATTATCGGCGAATATCACTTCGGCACGGTGGACCGCGGTCTGGCGCAGTCGCTCTGGCAGGTCGACTCGCAGCAGCAGCGCGGCGTGGCATACCGCTACTATACCGAACAGGGATACTCGCACCCGGGACTTATAGGCACCGGATACTTCCAGTGGTGCGATCAGGATATCGCCGGCCGCGCGCTGGACGGCGAAAACTACAACTGCGGACTGATCGACATCACAGACCGCCCCTATCGTGAGCAGGTAGATGCTATGATCGAGACTGCCAAACGCCTCTACGACGTACACCGAGGCGCTGCAGAGCCTTTCCCGACGCAACCTGACCGTGCCCGCGGCCACGAATCGATTCCCGATCTGTGGAACGAATGATCCGCCGCAAATAACGAATACATAGCAGGCTGTCCGGTGTAGACAGCCTGCTTTCATATCGGGCGCAGCCTTCGTCCCGAAAACATTGCGGTTCGGTATTTTTTCTGCGAATAGATCGGATTGCGCGAGCAATCCGCGCGCCCGCCCTAAAGGGGGCGGAGGGCGGGCGCGAATATATGCGGAGAAAATTTGCGATTAATATTTCTGAATACAAAATTGCGGTTCGTTAGAACCGCGCGAGCCGCAGCCTTGGGGCGGCGGAGGCTCGCTTTGCTCCCCACCGCAGGCTGCAACACGCATCCTTGCAAAAGTAATAGCCGAAGCCTCGCCCAGCGAGGCCCGCAAAACACATAAGACATCGAACTTTCCAGCGGCCGATTGACACAGCAAGATGAATTTTTCGCGTATAAATTTGGCGGTTATCATTTTATCCCCTATTTTTGTCATCCCTATCGGGAGTGTAGAAATCTCTTGCGTGGGTGCGAACCGTGACCGTCGGCGTTCGTTTGAGGGGGAGAGGTGCTTTCGGGGCATATCCTTCGATGCGAATGTGAATGGCGGTCGGGATTATCGGTCGAAAGCGGACCGTTATGGTAGGAGTCGTGCAGCCGTAATATTTCGCACTGAAATGTAAAAATTGTTTAAACAATGAACAAGGATCAAATCATCAAGTCTGTCGAGCAGGCTATGTGGGCGGAGAAGGAGATTCCCGCATTCAAGAGCGGCGATACTATCACCGTAACCTACAAGATCGTCGAGGGCAACAAGGAGCGTCTGCAGAGCTTCCGCGGCGTAGTCATTCAGATCAAGGGTCGCGGTATGACCAAGATGTTCACTATCCGCAAGGTTTCGAACGGAGTGGGCGTCGAGCGTATCTTCCCCCTTTACTCGCCTCACATCGACCACATCGAAGTCAACAAGATCGGTGTTGTTCGTCGTGCCCGCATCTACTATCTGCGCAACCTTACCGGCAAGAAAGCCCGTATCAAGGAGAAGCGTATGGTGTCGAACAAGTAGACATTGCGACAGTCGAAGAAAAAGGAGTTTCCCGCGAGGGCAACTCCTTTTTTCATATACCGCCGCAGGTTCGCAGAAGCGGCAGCAGGCGATGATTCGATCTTGCGGCGAACAGTGTTTTAACGCGGCCACTCGCCGATCTCCATATCGCGGATGTTGCCGTCATCGAGCGTAAAGCGCAAAGCAGTGCGCACCTTATGGAAACCGTACGAGCCTGCGGCTCCCGGGTTCAGATGCAGCAGCGAAAACCGCTTGTCGTAAATCACCTTCAATATATGCGAATGGCCCGCCACGAATATTTGCGGCCGCGTCTGGTATATGTACCCGAGCGCCGTATGGTCGTAATGCGACGGGTAGCCGCCAATGTGCGTCATCAGCACGCGAAAACCCTCGACGTCGAACACTGCCGAACGGTTGTACACGCTTCTTACGCGCGCATCGTCGATATTGCCATACACGGCGCGCAGCGGTTTGAATGCGGCGATAGTGTCGGCCAGCTCCAACGAACCGATATCGCCCGCGTGCCAAATCTCGTCCACCGAGTCGAGAAACCGTTTCAGCGTGTCGTCGAACAGGTTGTGAGTGTCCGATACAAGACCTATACGTTTCATTCGTATTCTATTGAAAAAAGTATGGAGTCCGCCAGCACAGCTGCGGGCAGCCTCTCAGGACACTACTCTACCGCTATCTCGCCGACGAACAGATAACTGTGCCGCCCCTTGCCCGGGTGCCAGTCGGGAATCGACTTTTCGGCCGTCGCAACCACGCGCAGATAGCGTGCTGCGGTCTCGGGGAATGAAAGCGTATAGTTACGAATCTCATCCGGATCGGTCGGTCCGTCGGGCTTTATGGTCATCGACGCCGCCTGCGTGAAGTGCTCGCCGTCGTCCGAAGTCAGCACCTCGATCGACGCAGGCGGGAAAATCCAGTCGCTCTTGCCGCTGAGGGCCGTCACGGTCACCTGCGAATAGCCCTCAGTACCCTCCATGTCTATCGTCGCATCCATCGGCTCGGGCAAAAAACCTATCCACGCGCCGCCGGCGAATGTCGTGCTGCCGACAACACCGTCCACAAGCGTTACGCCGCCGGCATAGGCGTACTTTTCCGATGCCGGAGCATTGAGTGTCACCTTGCGGCAGGTCGCCTTGTTGAATGCGAACGAACACTCGTACATCGGAGCATCGAAGCCTTCGCGCAATGCAGCCGCACGGAACGTACAGCTGTGGTCGATAGCCACGGGCGCTGTGTACACCGGCGAAGCAGGCGTGGGTTCGGAGCCGTCGAGCGTGTAATATATGGGAGCAGCGCCCTGCGTAGCCACGCTTACCATAACGCAACCCTTGTCGGTATCGGCTTCATACGAACCCGAAACGCCGAAAATATGTTTGGCAAAGTTGTATCCCATAGTGCTGTAAATCCGATCCATGCGGAACGTGCCGATGAACCGGTCCCAGTCGCGCACCTCGGGCTGGCACCACTGCACCTCGCTCAAAGCCGCTAAACGCGGCAGCAGCATATATTCGAGATGGTCGGCATCGGCGATGTACTCGGTCCACACATTGGCCTGAATGCCGATGATATGCTTCTGCTGCTCGGGGGTAAGCTCCTCGTAGGGAGGCTCGTAGGAGTACACCTTCTCGACGGGCACGTAGCCTCCGATGCCGAACGGCTCCTTGTCGACATCCTGCGACTGCAGATAGTCGAAGTAGAAGTACTGCGTCGGCACCATTATCACGTCGTGTCCCAACTTGGCAGCCTCGATGCCGCCCTCGTTGCCCCGCCACGACATCACCGTAGCATCGGGCGCCAACTCGCCCTCGAGGATCTCGTCCCAGCCGATTATGCGACGGCCCTTGTCGTTCAGGAACTTCGAGATGCGGGTCATAACGTAGCACTGGAGATAGTGCTCAGCCGAATATTTGCCGTCGTCCTTGAGGCCCAACTCGCGAATGCGCGCCTGACACTTGGGACAATCGTGCCAGCGGACTTTGGGACACTCGTCGCCGCCGATATGTATGTACTCCGAGGGGAACAGCTCGACGATCTCCTCGAATACCCCTTCGAGAAACTCGAATATCTTGTCATTGCCGGCACAGAGCACCTCCTCCGAGATACCCCAGCGCTGCCACACATCGTACGGGCCGCCCGTGCAGCCAAGTTCGGGATATGTCGCGAGCGCAGCCATCATATGGCCGGGCAGGTCGATCTCGGGAATTATCGTTATGCCGCGGTCCGAGGCATACTTCACCACGTCGCGGATCTGCTCCTGAGTATAATAACCGCCGTAGGGAACACCGTCGTAGTTGTTCCACTCCTTGCGTATCACGGTCTGCTTGCGCACGCTGCCCTTCTCGGTAAGCTCGGGGTAACGCTTGATCTCCACGCGCCAGCCCTGATCGTCGGTAAGGTGCCAGTGCAGGCGGTTGAGCTTGTGTACCACCATAATATCGATATAACGCTTTACCTCCTCCACCGGAAAGAAGTGACGCGACACGTCGAGGTGCAGACCTCGGTATGCGAATCGCGGGGCATCGTCGATGCTCAGGCAGGGCAGTTTCCATTCCGCCTCGGCAGCGGGAGCCGTACCGTAAATCTCGACCGGAAGCAGCTGCTTGATGCTCTGGACGGCATAGAGGAATCCGGCGAAACCGCTGGCGCGAACCTCGACGCCGCGACGGTCTATATCGAGTTTGTAGCCCTCGTCGGCAACAGTTTCGTCGATCACGAAACGAATGCCCTTCGCGGGCATCTCGCCGCTGTATACGACAGGATTGGCTCCGCCGGTAGCGGTCTCGAGCCGCGAGGCGAACTCAGCAAGTGCATTGCGCGTCCGCTCGTCGGCACGTTCGTCCACCACCAAAGGCTGGTTGACCACCGAGTAGGAGCCGCGGCCATAAACGATGTCATTGGGATATGGCACTATTGCCGCATTCCGGTTTTCGGGTGCGCAGCCTGCAAGGCAGGCGCCTGCCACTAAGGTAAGTAATATGTTCTTCATTGGGATTATGGGGTTAAGTTTTTATCTTTTCTTGGTCTGCATCAGGGCCTCGATCCTGCGGGGAATGTCGACATTCTTCATTATCGAGCCGAAAGCCTCGGCGCCGGCACCGTATGCGAAGATCGGCACGACGGTGCCCGAGTGGCCCTTGGTGCTGAACGACAGCTTCACATCGGGCTGCTCGCCAACCTCGAAGTGACGATATGACACCGCAGTGCCGCCGGTCTCGTGATCAGCCGTCACTACAAGCAGCGTGTCGGGATGACGCTCGACATACTCGACAAGCAGGCGCAGCGTACGGTCGAACTCGCGCATCTCCTCGATCATACCCTCGGAGTCGTTGTTATGGCCGTAGCCGTCTATAATGGCACTCTCGATCATAAGGAAGAAGCCCTTACGGTTGTCACGCGAAAGCGTACCGAGCGCCTTGTCGACAGCAAGTGTCAGATATTGCGTCGGATCGCACTCCGAATGCCCGCTCTCTTGGGCCGCACCGCTCTCGGCGGCCAGACGCGCAGCCAGACACACCTCGGCACCGTCGGCGGCACCGGCCTCCTTCTTCGACTTGTTGCGGCGATGTACATCCGACATAGGCAGGATGCCGACGAAACGGTCGGAATTCGTATTGATCACCGACGACCAGTCGAGATATACGTCATAGCCGCTTTCGATGAGCTTCGCCGTGAGATCGACCGAATCGGGACGGCCGACGAAAACGCTCAGCCCCGAACCGATAGCCACATCTACGCCGCTCTCGACGAACTGCTCGGCAATGCGATAACCCTCGGAGCGGCTGCGCACACCGGCATAGAACGCCGCTGGGGTCGCCTCGGTGAGCACCGTATTCACCACGATGCCGCTGCGCTTGCCCATAGCCTGTGCTCGGCGCATAATGCTGGTAAGCTGCTCACCGTCAGGATCGACACCGAGATATCCGTTGCGGGTGCGTACGCCGGTAGCCAGCGCCGTGCCGCCAGCAGGCGAGTCGGTCACATAGTTGTCTGCCGAGCAGGTTTCACACAGTCCGATCACCGGAGCATACTCGAAAGCCGTCGAATCATTCTCCGAAAGCAGCAGCGACGATACAGCACCGAAGCCCATACCGTCGCCGATAAGATAGATTACATTCTTCACCTGAGGCTGACGCCCCCACCCTGCCGACACCATTGCCGTCAGCAGAATCGATACCAAAGCTATTTTTTTCATACAGTCGAATTGTTGTGCAGATTCAACTACAAATATATGAAATAATATTCGATGAAAAAAATACGGCAGAACAGTCCGAGCTGTTCCGCCGTAAAACAGGTTGAAAGGATACCGGTTACATCTGGCCGGTGATCTCCCAGAGGAATGCGCGCGAGCCTTGCATTTGGGTTTCGGCATCCATCTGGCGCAGGTCTTCGAGTATGGCTTTGGCCTTATCGTCTTCGACGACAGTGAGTATCGAGGAGTTCATAGCCGGCCAAGCGTGCGATCCGTAATGGGGTTCGCCGTCGACGCTGCCGCGGCCCTCGGTAAGTCCCCACTTGGTGAATCCGCGAGCGCCGTTGCGGTCGAGAATACTCAGCACGCGCTCGGTAAGAGCCTGATTGTATGATATGAATACTGCTTTCATTGTCAGAGTTGTTTATTTGATTTTGTTGGCAATCGCCATCTTGCGTTTACTCGTACCGTCGTGTCGGACATCGGCTCCGCCCTGACGCTTGACGCGGCGGCCGCGGGAGATCACGTAGATCGACGGCAGCACGAGCAGCGTAAGCAGTGTCGAGCAGGTCAGACCGCCGATCACCGAGACACCCATAGGCTGCCAAACCTCGGATCCGGCACCCAAACCGATCGCCATAGGCATCATACCGAATACGGTCGTGAGCGAGGTCATCAGCACAGGGCGCAGACGGCTCTTGCCGGCTGCTACGGCCGCCTCGGCCACAGTCGAGCCGCGTTCGATCAGCAGGTTGGTGTAGTCCACCATCACGATACCGTTCTTCACCACGATACCCACCAGCATCACGGCACCGATCAATGCGATAAGGCTCAGCGGGGTGCCGGTTATCCACAGAGCAAAGAACACGCCGGTGAATGCGAACGGGATCGAAATCATAATCATCAGAGGCATCGTCATCGACTCGAACTGCGTCGCCATAACGATATATACCAGCACGATGATCAGTATCAACAGTACACCCAGATCGCCAAATGTCTCCTGCTGGTCCTCGAGCGTACCGCCGATCTCCAGATCGACGCCGTCAGGCACGGGATAGTTGTCGACGATCGTACGCACCTCGTTCACCACATCGCCCAAAGCGACACCCGGGGCCAGCGACGCCTCGACGGATACCACGCGCTGGCGGTTCTCGCGCTCAATGTCGGGAGCGGCGAACTCCTCCTCGATATGAGCCACCTCCTTGAGTTTGATCGTACGGCCCGAAGCGGTCATAAGGTTGATGTTCTCGACATCGGCCAGCGACTCGCGGAAAGGCTCGGCATAACGCACCACCACATCGTACTCGTCGCCATCCTCACGGTATTTGGATGCCACCAAGCCGTCGATGCGGTTGCGCACGGCCTGCGACACGGCGGCATGGCTCAGCCCGTGCAGCGCCAGCTTCTCGCGGTCGAACACAACGTTGTACTCCGGCCGCAGGTCATCGCGCGAAAGGTCGACGTCGCGGGTGCCCGACAGAGCGGAAATCTTGTCCTTCAGGTCGAGCGCCACCTCGTTGGTCACATTCATGTCGTAACCGAACACCTTGAGCTGGATGTTGCTGCCGCCGCTCATACCGCCCGAACCACCGCCCGGGTAGACGGTGAACTTGCTCACCTCGGGTATTGCAGCCAGCTCCTTGCGCCACAGGTCGGAGATCTCGTATATTGTACGCTCACGCTCGGTCGAACGCGGCAGACGAAGGTTATACGAAATCAGATTTGAGCCGGATTCCTGCATAGCGGCGAACGCATTCGACGACGTGTTGGCACCCGAACGGGCCGATACCAGCGTCACTTCGGGGAACTTGGCGTAGATAATGCTGTCGATGCGGCGCGCCACCTTGGCGGTATAGTCCACCGAAAGATTCTGTTCCATCTCGACCGTTGCCGATATACGGCCGTTATCCGAAGGCGGGAAGAAGTCGAAGGGCACAGTGTACAGAAGCATCACTGACGAGGCGAAGAGCAGGAACGAAATGACCAGCACGCCCCAGCGGTGGCGGATCGACCAAACGAGCATCTTGGCATAGACATCGTCGAGCCAGTCGAGGAACTTGTCCACGGGTTTGTAGATTATGCCCGCGCCCTTGTAATTATGCTGCCCGCCCTCGGCCTTGAGGATATAGGCCGACAGCATCGGGGTAAGCGATATTGCGGCAGTGGTCGACATACAAACGACGATCGAAACGATCCAGCCCAGCTCGCGGAACAGGATGCCGGCCATACCCGAAACCATCGTAAGAGGCATAAACACGGCCACGACCACCAGCGTGGTAGCGATAACCGACAGCCACACCTCATTGGTTCCGTAGATAGCGGCCTCGCGGGGTTTCGATCCGCGTTCGATATGGGTGGTGATGTTTTCCAGCACCACAATGGCGTCGTCGACCACCATACCGATTGCGATCGAGAGCGATGACAGTGAAATGATGTTAAGCGTCGAGTCAGTGGCGAACAGGTATATGAACGCCGTTACCAGCGATATCGGGATCGTGAGGCAGATGATGAACGTGGCCCTCCAGCGTCCGAGGAATATCATCACCACAAAAATCACGAACACGAACGCCAGCATCACCGTCTCGGACAGTGAACTGATACTGTCCTGAATCTCGTCGGCACCGTTCATAATCTCCTCGATATGAACGTCCGAAGGCAGCGAAGCCTTGATCTCGGGCAAACGCTTGTTCACCTCCTTGACGATATTCACGGTGTTGGCGCCCGACTGCTTCTGAATGATCACCATAGATGCAAGGTGGCCATTGGTTCGCGTATCCATCGTAGCCTTCTCGAGCGTATCCTTCACCTCGGCCACCTCGCTGAGCAGCACGTTGCTGTTGTTGCGGCTGGCCACCACGAGGCGCTTCAGTTCGTCGCTGGCGTCAAATTCGCCGTCGGCCTTGACGTTGTACGTACCGTTGCCGATATCCATCGTACCGCTCGGGATGTTGATATTCTCCGAGGAGATAATGCCGCCGATCGACTCGAGCGTCAGGCCGTAAGCCTCGATCTTCTCGGGATCGACATTGACCTGTATCTCGCGCTCGGGCTGACCCATAACGCTGACGGCACCCACGCCGTCCAGACGGTTGAGGACATTGACCAACTTCTCGTCCAGAATCTTGTCCAATGCTCCATAGCTGCCGTCGGCCGTAACCGAAAGCATCATCACAGGCATCATCGAGCTGCTGAACTTGAATACGGTAGGATAGTCCACACCGTCGGGCAGCTGCGACTGTGCGCGGCTCACCACATCGCGCACGTCGTTGGTCGCTTCGGTAATGTCGGTGCCCCACTCCATCTCGAGTGTGATCTGCGACACGTTGTCGGACGATTTGGAGGTCAGTTTCTTAAGGTTCTCCACCGTATTGAGGTTATCCTCCAATACGCGGGTTATGTTGGTCTCGATATCCGTGGCATTGGCACCGGCATAAGTGGTGATAACACTCACGTAAGGCGCATCCATCTCGGGATACTGGTCGATTGCCAGATTCCGCAGCGAGAAGAGTCCGAAGACTATCACGCCGAAGAAAATCAGGCAGGTCGAGACCGGTTTTCGTACTGACGATTCGTATATTTTCATTGTTGTGCGGTTTTCGTTAGTCGTTCTTTACTTGTACGGCCGTACCGTCATCCAGCTTGCTCAGGCCCGTAACGGCCACCTGCTCGCCGACTTCGACACCGTTGATCACGTCGACGCGGTCGCCTATCTGACGCCCGAGCGTTACCACGCGACGCTCTGCCACACCGTCGTTAATGACGAAGACTACGCGGTCGTTGGTTCCGGCCTGACGCTTGACGGCGGTATCGGGAATCATAACGCCCTCCTTGTCGCCCATATTGAATATCGTACGGGCGAACATACCCGGACGCAGACGGCCCTTTGAGTTGGGAATGGTGACCTCGACGGTGAAGGTGCGCGTGGCGGGATCCATAGCGGGATAGATCAGCGATACGCGGCCGGTGAAGGTCTCGTCGGGCAGCACGTCGGCCTTGATCTCGACGGGCATATTCATCTTTACGGCCGAGAAGAACTTCTCGGAGATGTTGGCCGTAATCTTCAGCGGATCGATCTGCATAATCTGAAGTATCGGGGCGCCTGCGAACAGATCGCCTGCCTCGGCCGAACGCTCGGTAACCACGCCCGTGATAGGCGAATGCAGCTCGATGTTCTTCTTAAAGTTGGCCACCACGTCGCGCTGCACTTCTACCTGCGTGCGGAGCTGGTCGAGCTGCTGGGCCGAGATGCCTCCGGCCTCGAATACGGGTTGCATACGCGCCAGATCCGACTCGAGATTGAGCAGCTGGGTATTGGCCTGATTGTACTGGATCGGGTCCATAGTAGCCAGCAGCTGGCCCTTGGTGACGTGGCTGCCCACATCGACCAGTATACGGTCGATTCTCACGCCGGAAACTGCCGGCGTAATGGCATTTTGCTTGTACGGCTCGATATTGGCCGTAAGTTCTACGATCTGTCCGATAGTGTCGGCCGCAGCGGTCTCGGTCTTGACAAGCACCTTCTCCTCGACCGTTTCGACCGTCTGCACCTTTTTGTTTCCGCAACCGGCAAACGACAATGCCGCCAGCAGCGATATTGCCAACATCTGATTCTTTTTCATCTTCATATATTCCTTTTAGTTATTATTCCTGCTTACCTACGATCTTGTCGTAATCCGCCTTGGCCGACAGATAGTCGTAAATGGCCTGCGAATAGTTCAGTTTGGCCTGCGTGAGTGCCAGCTCGGCCGTGTTAAGTTCGAGAATGGTACCCGCACCCGCATCGTAACGCGTTTTCGAAATGCCGTACGCCTTCTCGGCCTGCGCTACGGTCTTGCCGTTGGCGAACATCGTCTCGCGCGCCGTCAGCAGTGCATTGATCGAAGTGCGCACCTGAACATCGGTGCTCTGCTCCAAATACTTGCGCTGCAGGTCCAGCTGTGCCATAGTATTGCGTATCTGCTTAACCTTGTTGGTATTGCGGAAGCCCGAGAAGATCGGTATCGACAACTGCAGACCGGCCGAAATCGGGTGCTGCCAGTAGAAGCTGTTCTTGACTGACTCGGCAGTGCCGGCCGACGAGCCGCTGCCCGCGCCGCTGCCGGAGCCGCCGCCCATCATAGCGCTGAAGTCGGGGCGCACCATATCGTTACCGCTGTAGGTGAACTGACCGAATGCCGCCAAAGTCGGCATACGCGAGGTCTGCGCCAGCTTGAGCTGCTGGTTGAGCAGTTCGGCCTGAATATCCAGCTGCTTCAGTTCGCTGTTCTGCGAGATATCGGTCGAGAGTTCGTCGCTGCCGCTGAGCACTGCATCGCGGAAATCGTCGAGCGTGCCCGCAAGATCTATATTCACCTGCTCGGGAAGGCTCAGATACATCTTCAGCAGACGCTTGGCCACGTCGATCGAGTTGCTGGTCTGGATTATGCTGGGCTGCAGGTTGCTGAGCTGCACCTCGGCGGTCAGCAGGTCGTACTCCGACGCCAGCCCGTGGTCGTACTTGAGACGGGTATCGTCCACGGTCTGCTTGACCGTAGCCTCGCTCGAACGCAGCACAGCGAGCGACTGCTGCGCCAGTAATATGTTGTAATAGGCTTTTTTCACGGCATTAACCAGTTCGATGCGCGAGGAGCGGGCCAGTTCGACGGCATTCTCCATCTGCACCTTGTTGAGTTTGGCCGTACGCCATACGGCGGGGACGACTAACGGGAGGCTGATGTCGGCACTGGCCGCCAGAGAATTGTCGGCACCGAAAGAAAGTCCCTTCGAAATCTCGGCCTTGACTATCGACCGCGTATATTGTCCTCCGACCGAAATCGTCGGATAAAGATTGCCCAATGTCTCCTTACGAACATAGTCGTAACGTTCGATCTCCAGATCGGCCACCTTGATGGTGGGGTTCTCGCTGAGTGCAAGCTCTACCGCCTCCTGCAGGGTCAGCCGCAGTGTTTCGGGCGATACGCTCTCAGCCGTTTGCGCCGTCGCCGACAGCGACAGCAGCACGGCCGTGCACAAAGTCATCATCGTTTTTTTCATCTCTTGTCTATTATTTAGTTACCTTTGTTTTCTGTGTTTGCCGATAAAATTGTCGATAACCTCCAGTCCCTTAACTGTAGCGATACCGCGCAGGAAGTTGACTATTACGTAGCGCAATGCATCCTCAGGCGTCACGTTGTCCGGCAGAATCACTCCCTGATACTTGACTATGCCCGAAAGCGAATAGCACAGCATCGACACCGACAGGTCGATATCTATCGTGGTGTCAAGCAGTCCGTCGTTCACTCCGCTCCGTATGTACTCTTTCAGCTTTTCAACCTTGCGGTGTCCAAGCTCGACCCTCAGTTCATCATACACTTTCGGATAGAACCGCCGCAAGTTGGTCTGCATACGATGCTCGACTGCGCCGCGGGCAAGAGACATATCGAATGCCGTCAGAATCGTCTCGATAACATTCGACGTACTGCCTATCTGCTGCTTGAGCTGCTCCTCGTTCGAGTCGAAATACTTGTACATGCACAGCTTGAGCAGAGTCTCCTTATCCCCGAACAGTTCGTATAGCGTACGCTTCGACACTCCGATCTGACGGGCTATGTCGTCCATACGAACTGCCTTTATGCCCAGCGAGCTGAACATCTCAGTTGCACGATCAATAATATAATCCTTCTGCGTCATTTCGACTTTATCCATTACTTTTTTCAATGCCACAAAAATACTCAGAAAACTGGCGAAAACAAAAAAGTTTTCCGATTTTTCCGGTTTAGCACACATATTACAGCTTATAGTGAAACAGAGTGCCACAATGGAACAATGCCTGCACCGTGCAGAGCCGCGTCTCGGGCCGTTTTTGAGATGCCCTACACGTGAATTACCGGACTGCACGGCGGAGTCAGCGCCGTCTGAATCCGGAGTGCCGCGCAAAAAAAACGATCCTCACACGGGGATCGCTTTTAAGGTTAGGTGCGCCGTCGCACCTATTCCTCTATATAGATCTCAAAGAGCAGCGGCGTATAGGACTGTATCTCGGTAGTTACCGAAGTAGTCGCATCGGAGGTCGCATCCGGAGTGCCGCTGTAATAGTCGTACTGGTTATAATAGCCGTAGTAATCGTAATAATTGTTGTAGTAGCCGTTGTAATAGCCGTTGTAGTAGCTCGTATACGGATTGTTGTACCAGTTGTAGTAATCATAGTAATAGTCCGAGGTGCCGCCGGAGGTTGTCGCCGATCCGTTCCGATACTTTCCGTACCCCTCGTAGCCGTAAGCAGACGTACTGATTATGCGCGCCCACTGTCCTTGCAGAAGCGTCGGGATAGTATAGTTCCACGCATTGATATACGAGGAGCCTTCGCTGTCATTGTTCTCCTCCTTGTCCTTCGGATCCTTGTACGTAAACTCCAGCGCCTCGCCGGTGGAAGTCACCTCGCCGTAGACGCGGCGCTTCACCGAGTCGATATTGGTATCGAACACGAAGCCGTCGAGGAACTTGCCCACATACCATATTTTTACGGTGGTGTCCTTGAGTATCGAGTCGCCCTTGTAGACATCCTGACCCTCGGGCAGGCGGAAACGCTTGTCCACGAACAGATACTTCAGCGTATCGTTCACGGGTTTCCACGACGCATCGCCGGCGATATAGGCGTCGACTTCGGCCTCCTCGGTCTTCACGGGATCCTTGGTAATGTCGACGATCTCGAAATCGAGTATCGACGGGATGCTGCCGTCGAGCGAATACTGACCGCCATAACCGGCATCATTGCTGGTGCCCACTGCTCCGTAAGCCAGCGACGAAGGCATATATATCGTACCCTTGGTGCCCACGTGCATATTCACCCCGTCGCCCGACAGACCGCGCATCGTGTTGCGCATCATATAATAGGTACCCTCGAGCAGGTTGGAGTTGTACTCGCCGCAGAAAATGTAATCGGGGACATAATGAGTGTAACGCGTGAAGGTACCCTGCCAGCGGGCTATGTCCGCATTGCGCGTAAAGGCCACATTGCCGGCCAGATCGCGCACCGTAAGGTTATACTTGACCCATACGCTGGTGTCCTTGGTGGCAATACCGTTCACATTGCCCTTATCGGCGATCTCGAGCCACATGCCGTTGTCCTGCCTGACAGCGCGCTCGCCGCCGGCGTTGATATGCTTGGTCACCCACGCATCGAGCGAGAGGCGCTCGTAATCGACGTCCACGCCATTGTCCCTGTCGGCACAGGCCGTAGCTCCCGCGGCCAGCAGAACCGCCGCAGCCAAGCACCGTATTGCTGAAAATCTCTTCATATCTGTCGAAACTATTTTTCTACTTTATCTATTATGGCCAACATCATCACGGCCATATCGGCTTCCACCGTACCGAGACTCTTGTCGCCGTAAGCCGCAATCGACGGCATAAACACGTAAACCGTATCGCCCTCGGCACAATCGGGTAACGAAGAAGCCAGCCCTTTTAGTATGGGATCGCTCCCCAATCTTACGATGCGGGGCGAAAAATCCCAGTATGTCGTATCCAGTCCGTACTCCTCGGCCAGCGCGGCACCCGTTTGGCGAATATTGGTTGCATAGGGAATCTTCGCCGGCCCGCTCTCGAACGTATAGGACTCATAATACAGCGTCACGGCATCGCCCAAAGCTATGCGCTCCGCCGGCCGTCCCTTTCGATACACGTTCGCAATATGACGGTACGCATCGCCGCAAACGGTATAGTAAGGCAGCAACTCGCCCGTCATCGACGATTCGGCATCCTCCTCAGGGACAAGCCCCATACGCGTCGTGAGATACGACAATATGCGCGTACGCTGGTTCTCGATCTCGTCTTCATCCTCGCTGCATCCCGCCGGCACCAGTGCCAACGCCAATGCCAGCATCAACGGAACGATTATGTCGGTCACTGTTCGTTTCATACCTTACAAACGGATTTACCGCAAATAAATTGCAAAGATACAAATAAGCGTCTGCAAAAACAAATTAATTTGAATTTGCGCTTCTTTGCGG
>CAYYUW010000020.1:0-13042 GCA_964474985.1 uncultured Alistipes sp.
CCCGCTGTTCGCGTCCCTCCGCAGGCTTCGACCCGCCCCAACCGCCCGCTTATCCGTACTTTGGCTTCGCCCAAGATACTTTCGCTCGGCAATGCTCAAATTAATTTGGCATTGCCCTCGCTTATCCGTATCTTTGTAAAAACAAATGTCGAATAAAACCATTACTGAATACCAAAACACGAAATTTATGAAAAAGCTTCTACTTGCGATCGGTCTTGCCGCGGCGGCAGTTGCCGTACAGGCAGCCGCGCCGCAGATCAAAACGGTCTGTCCTGACAAGGATTCTCTCGAGATCGCCTTCTTCACCGACATCCACATCACCCCGGGCAATGCGATGGACAAGGCAATGCGCAAAGCGGTGGAGGAGGTGAACTCGCTGCCGTACGATATGGTTGTCATTTCGGGTGACCTGTGCAATATGGGCAGCGATGCCGAGCTGGAGAATGTCCGCGAGATCGTTGACGGCTTCAACAAGCCGCTTATGGTCACGGCGGGCAACCACGAGACCACGTGGTCCGAGAGTGCTTTCGCCACCTTCGGCCGGCTGTTCCAGCCGCAGGGCCGCGTGGCGATGCGTGCGGGCAACTACCTGTTCATAGGGTATCAGTCCGGCCCTTATATGAAGATGGCCGAAGGCACGATCCGCCCCGAGGATATGCTGTGGATCGAGCACACTATGCGCCAAGCCCGCCCCACGGACCGCATCGTCAGTGTCTGCCACTACCCTCTCAACAACGATCTCTCGAACCGCGACCAGATCACCGCGCTGCTGCGCCGCTACGGTGTCAAGATGACCCTTTGCGGCCACTACCACCAGCTGAAGCTCTGCAACTACGACTCGATCCCGGGCGTTATGGGCCGTGCTCTGCAGATGGGCGGCGGCAAGAAGCCTGTCACCTACGGATACAATGTACTGAAACTCAAGGGCGACTCGATATATATGTACGAGAAGGTCCTCGGTGAGAAGCCCGTGGAGCGTTTCCGCTGCAAACAGGGCTGGTCCGAGGAGTTGGGCAAGCTGCCGGTCGATCCGCCGGTGCCCGCGCTCGACTACCAGAAAACCGGCGCGACTCTTATCAAGGAGGATACGGCATCGATTTTCACCGGTGTGGCAGTCAACGGCTCGGTGCTGTACTACGGCAACTCGATCGGCTACCTGCACGCCTACGACACCGCCAGCGGCCGGACGCTGTGGAGCCACCGCTTCGGCAACAGCGTCTACTCGACGCCGATCTATGCCGACGGGCTGGTTATCGTAGGCTCGTCCGACTGCGCCGTAGCTGCATTCCGCGCCTCGGACGGCAAACCCAAGTGGACGATCCGGACCGAGACGCCGGTAATCGGCGACGGCGTCGTACGCGACGGAGTGCTCTATACCGGCATCGGCAGCGGACGTTTTGCGGCTATCGACATCCGCAAGGGCAAGATCATCTGGGAAGCCAAGTTCGGCGACGGTCAGGCACAGGGCCGTCCGACGCTCGACGGCGACCGCGTGCTGTTCGGTGCGTGGGACACCTACCTGTACTGCCTCGACGCCCGCACCGGCGCCGAGTTGTGGAAGTGGAACAACGGCGGCAGCAACAAGCTTTACTCCCCGGGCCACATCGTGCCTCGCGTAGCTGCAGGCAAGGTGTTCATCGTGGCGCCTGACCGCCACTTCACCGCTATCGATTTGGAAACGGGCCGTCAGATCTGGCGCATACAGAAGCACCGCGTGCGCGAATCTGTCGGCATAAGCGACGATTCGACGCTCGTCTTCGGCAAGACTATGGACGGCGGACTGTTGGCTGTCAAGAGTTCGGCCGACGAATATACGGAACAGTTCCTCACCGATATGGGCTGGGGCTACGACCACAACCCGTGCCCCATTACCGTATCGGACGGCGTTGTCTATGCGGCCAACCGCATGGGTGAGATCGCGGCTGTCGACGAGCATTCGGGCCGTCTGCTGTGGCGTGCGAAGTTCGGCAATTCGGCCACCAACAAGATCGTGGCCGACGACCGCGGACATATATATATCACATTAATCGAAGGTAAAATATATAGAATACGATGAACGACAGACTGCTCCGCATCGCATCGCGATTCGCACTCGCCGCTCCGGCCGTCGAGGTGCTGCCGCTTGGCAACGGTCTAATCAACGACACGTACCGCATTGTAACCGAAGGTGACAGTCCGGATTATGTCTTGCAGCGCATCAACCACGGCATTTTCCGCGACGTCGATATGCTGCAGGACAACATCCGCCGCATCACCGAACATATCCGCCGACGGCTTGCGGCCGAGGGTGCCGCCGATCTCGAGCGCTGCACCCTCACGCCGATCTCCACCAGCGACGGCCGCGCATACCTTCTCGAGGAGGGCGAGTACTGGCGCGTGACGCGGTTCATCGACCGCTCGGTCAGCTACGAGCAGGTCGACCGGCGCACGGCACGCAGCACCGGAGAGGCTTTCGGGCGCTATCAGGAGCTGCTCTCCGATCTCGAGGGCGGGCCGCTCGGCGAGACCATCCCCGATTTCCACAATACGGAGTTCCGCGTCCGCCAGCTTCGCGAAGCCGTTGCGGCCGATCCTGCAGGGCGTTTGGCCGAGGTGCGGCCGGTGGTCGATGAACTGCTCGACCGTGCTGAGGAGATGTGCGCGGCGCAGCGTCTGTACCGCGAGGGGCTGCTGCCCAAGCGCATCACCCACTGCGACACCAAGGTCAACAATATGCTTTTCGACCGTGACAGCGGCCAGCTGCTGTGCGTAATCGACCTCGACACCACGATGCCCGGGTTCGTGCTTTCGGATTTCGGCGACTTCATCCGCACGGCCGCCAATACCGGCGCCGAGGACGAGGCCGACCTGAGCCGCATCGATGTCGATATGGATATCTTCCGAGCCTTCGCCGAGGGGTATGTCGGCGCGGCGCGCGGCTTTCTCACCCGCCGCGAAATAGAGCTGCTCCCCTACGGAGCGCAGATGATGACCTATATGCAGACCGTACGCTTCCTCACCGACTACCTGAACGGCGACACCTACTACAAGATACTTTTCAACAAACACAACCTGCAGCGAACATACGCGCAACTGACTATGTTACATAGCATTGACGACTGCAAGGAGGATATGGAGAAATACATATCGACATTGTTGCAATAAGTTATCGACACAGTTGTCGACAGTTTTGTCGATAACTTTTACCACCTTTGAAACCCTTAAAACTTTTAAACCGTTATGAAGAAACTGAAAATTTTTACCGCGACGCTGTTCGCAGCGATTATGTGCAGCATCGGCTGCACGCCCCAGCAGCCGGCTCTGAAGATGCTCCGCACGCCTGTGCCCGAGCGTCCTGCCGGTGTCGAGGATGTCGTCGGCTTGCGCTGCGCACCTCTCGATACGGTCCGTGTAGGCTTCATCGGGTTGGGTATGCGCGGCCCGGGCGCCGTGGAGCGTTTCACCCATATCGACGGCACGCGCATCGTCGCCCTGTGCGACATAAGGCCCGAACGGGTTGCCGTGGCGCAGAACATTCTCTCTGAGGCGGGTCTGCCCGCTGCTGCCGAATACTCGGGCGAGGAGGACAGTTGGAAGGCGCTGTGCGAGCGCGACGATATCGACTTGGTGTATATCGCCACCGACTGGGTACACCACGCCCCTATGGCTCTCTACGCCATGGAGCACGGCAAACACGCTGCTATCGAAGTGCCTGCGGCGATGTCGCTCGACGAGATATGGGCCTTGATCGACGCCTCGGAGCGCACGCGTCTGCACTGCATCCAACTCGAGAACTGCGTCTACGACTTCTTCGAACTCACCACGCTCAATATGGCTCAGCAGGGCCTGTTCGGCGAGATTCTGCACGTCGAGGGCGCCTATATCCACAACCTCGAGGATTTCTGGCCGGCCTACTGGAACGACTGGCGCATGGAGTATAACCGCACTCACCGCGGCGACGTCTACCCCACTCACGGATTGGGTCCTGCCTGCCAGCTGCTCGACATTCACCGCGGCGACAAGATGAACTACTTGGTTGCCATGGACACGCGCGCCGTATCCGCCCCCGAATATCTCGAGAAGCGCACCGGCGAGAAGGTCGACGATTTCCGCAACGGCGACCACACGATGACGATGATCCGCACCGAGCGCGGACACACCATCCAGATTCAGCACGACGTGGTATCGCCGCGTCCCTACTCGCGTATGTACCAGCTCACCGGCACCAAGGGCTTCGCCAACAAGTACCCGTTCGAGGGCTATGCGCTGCGGCCGGAGCAGGTTTCGGAGGATGTGACGCCCGATCTTGAGAACCTCTCGTCGCACGGCTTCGTCCCCGAGGAGGTCAAGCAGGCGCTGATGCGCAAGTACAAGCATCCGATACAGGTCGAGTTGGAGGAGACCGCCCGAAAGGTCGGCGGCCACGGCGGTATGGACTTCATTATGGACTACCGGCTGGTCTACTGCCTGCGCAACGGTCTGCCGCTGGATATGGATGTCTACGACCTCGCCGAGTGGTGCTGCTTGGGCGAACTCACCGCCCTGTCGCTCGACAACGGCAGTATGCCGGTCGAGGTGCCCGACTTCACGCGCGGTGCATGGAACAAACTCGACGGCTATCGCCACGCTATGGCCGAATAGCCCGTCCCGCTAACGACTGCGCGGCCGCCTTTTGGGGCGGCCGCGCACTTCTTATATGTCTATCTCCCGTTATCGACGGCCCTTGCGGCCGCGCTTCGAGGTGCGGTAGTAGCTGTCGTCGAGCGAGATGATCTTCGGGCGATCCAGATCCGTGCGCTGTCCGCTCTTGAGGTCTATCGCATAGAGCAGTTCGAAGTCGAGCTGCTTTTTGGACAGGTCGGCGCGGCGCACCTTGATGCGCACCTTGTCGCCGAGGGTCATCTTGCGGCCGCTGCGGTTGCCGATAACGGCATACAACGCCTCGTCGAAGCGGTATACATCATCCTGCATCTCCTTCAGCGATACCATACCCTCGATATGGGTATCGTCCAGCTCGACGTACATACCCCACTCGGTAAGGCTCGAGATATGGCCGTCGAACTGCTCGCCGATCTTGTCGGACATAAACTCGACCATCTTGTACTTGATCGATGCGCGCTCGGCATCGGCGGCGATAACCTCGCGTTCGGAGGCACTCTCGCAGAGCTTCTCGTAGGCGGCCTTGTCGGGCGACTTGGCACCGGCCAGATAGCCTGCCAAAAGGCGGTGCACCATCATATCGGGATAACGGCGAATGGGCGAGGTGAAGTGCGTGTAGTACGGGAACGCCAAGCCGTAGTGGCCGATGTTGTCGGTGGTATAGAATGCCTTGGCCATAGTCCGCACGGCCAGAGTCGACACCACGTTCTCCTCGACCTTGCCGCGGATCTTGTCCATAAGCCGGTTCATAGCCTTGGCCACGGCCTTGCCCTTGTCGGCCTTGAAGAAGTACCCGAAGCGCAGTATGAAACTCTGGAAACGCAGCAAACGGTCGCTGTCCGGCTCGTCGTGAACACGGTAGACCATCGTGCGCTGGCCGCCGCGGCCGCGTTTGCGGCCGACACACTCGGCCACCTTGCGGTTGGCCAGCAGCATAAACTCCTCGATAAGCTGGTTTGCCTCCTTCTGCTCCTTGAAATATACACCCAATGGCCGGCCCTTCTCGTCGAGGCGGAACTTGGCCTCCTTGCGGGCGAAGCTGATCGCGCCTCTGCTGAAGCGCTGCTTGCGCATCTTCTGCGCCAGCGTGTTGAGCGTAAGTATCTCGTCCCTGAGTGCATCGTCGCCACCCTCGATTACGGCCTGCGCCTCCTCGTATGTAAAGCGCCGGTCGGAGTAGATGACCGTGCGGCCGAACCACTCGCTGTGGATCGTCAGCTCGGAATCGATCTCGAACACAGCCGAGAAGCAGAGCTTCTCCTCGTGGGGACGCAGCGAGCACAGCTCATTCGAAAGGCGCTCGGGCAGCATCGGCACAGTGCGGTCGACCAAATATACCGATGTTCCGCGCTCGACAGCCTCGTTGTCGACCACGTCGCCCGGGTGGACGTAGTGCGTCACGTCGGCGATATGCACGCCGATCTCCCAGCGGTCGTCGGCCAGACGGCGTATCGACAGCGCATCGTCGAAATCCTTGGCATCGGCCGGATCTATGGTGAACGTGGTCACATCGCGCATATCGCGCCGCTCGGCGTAGTCCTTGGCCGTAATCTCACCCGAGATCGCCTCGGCAGCCTGCTCAACCTCCTTGTCGAACTTGTATGGCAGGTCGTACTCGGCCAAAATGGCGTGCATCTCGGTGTCGTTGTCGCCGGCCATACCCAGCACGTCGGTTATCTCGCCTGCAGGGGACTTGCTGCCCTCGGCCCAGTCGGTCACGTGTACGACCACCTTCGAGCCGTTCGGCAGCTCGGGCCACTGGCTTTTGGGCACATAGATGTCCATAGGCATCTTGCGCGAATCGACCCGCACGAATATCCGGCGCTCGTCCACGTCGGCCGTACCCACATAGCCCTTCGGGTTGCGCCGGACGATGCGGACGATCTCGCCCTCGGGCGAGCGGCCCGTGCGGCCCGTGCGTGTCACGGCCACCTCGACCACATCGCCGTTCAGGGCATTGAGCGTGTTGCGCCGGTGGACATAGATATCCTCGTCGAAGCCCTCGACGTTGACGTATATCGCTCCCGACGAGATCATATCGGCCACACCCTCGTACGAGGGCAGCGAGCGGGTGGCCAGCCGGTATTTATGGCCCGAGCACTCCTCGACGGTTCCGTCGGCCACCAACGCCCCGAGTATCTCGGCCGTGCGGTAACGCCCCTGCCTGTCGGCACCGCCCGAGGCGGCTGCCAAGTTCTTAATCGTGAACTTCTTGTCGGGGAATGCCCGCAAAATGCTCAATATGTCGGCCGTGCGGTCGCGTTCGGCGGGCTGCTGGCTCCGACTGTTATTGTTTTCCTTTTTTGCCATAATATTCTCTTGTTTTAAAATACGTTTTTGACGATGCGCGCCACATTGTCCGTGCGCCCCATAGTGTAGAAGTGAATCAGCGGCAGCCCCGCAGCCTTCAGCTCGCGCGCCTGCTCGGTGGCCCACTCGATGCCCACCTCGCGCACGGCGCTGTTGTCGCGGCAGGCCGTTACAGCCTCGACCAGCGGCTGGGGCAGATCGACGTGGAATGTCTGCGGCAGCGCCGTCAGCTGCGCAAGCGTCGAGAAGGGCTTTATGCCCGGGACTATCGGCACACCGATGCCCGCCTCGCGGCAGCGGTCGATGAACTCGAAGATGCGGCGGTTGTCGAAACACATCTGCGTCACGATATACTCCGCGCCGGCATCCACCTTGAGCTTGAGATTGTGCATATCGGTTTCGGGGTTGGCGGCCTCGGCGTGCTTCTCGGGATAGCCCGCCACACCGATGCAGAAACGCGAATGGTGGCAATCCTCCACCTCGCCGTCCACGAAGCGCCCCTCGTTCATCGCGACGATCTGCGCGACCAAATCCGAGGCGTGTGAGTGGCCCTCGGGATGCGGCGTGAAACGCTTCTCGCCCTGACGGTTGTCGCCCCTGAGCGCCAGCACGTTCTCGATGCCGAGAAAATCCATATCTATCAATGCGTCCTCGATGTCGTAGCGCGACAGTCCGCCGCAGATCAGATGCGGCACCGCCTCGATGCCGTAGCGTTTCATAATGGCCGCCGAGATGCCCACGGTGCCCGGGCGGCGGCGCACAGTATGCCGCTCGAGCAGTCCGCCCTCGCGCTCCACCAACTTCACATCCTCGCGGTGAAAGGTCACATTGATACAGCAGGGATCCAGCTCGCGCAGCGTGTCGATAGCCGAGAAGACGCCCTGCGTGCCGTCGCCCTTGAGCGGCGGGAGCAGCTCGAACGAGAAGCGGGTGCTGCCGCTCTTCACGGCGGCGTCGATCATATCGGTTACTTTCATTTACTCTTCATTTTTAACTGTTTACAAATTCCGTGGTATTATGCGGGCAATATCATCGGCACTCATCGAACGGCGGCGGGCATAATCCTCCAATTGGCTGCGGTCGATCGTCCCCACCGAGAAGTAGCGGGCACCCCTGTCGGCCACGACCATACCGCACAGCGCCTCGCCCGGGTCGATCATAAAGTTCTCGGTGAGCCGCATTTCGGTGGTGCGCTCCACGGCCAGCAGCTCGAACGCCTCGCGCTTGAGCGAGTGGTCGGGCGTAGCCGGATAGCCGAACGCCATCCTCAGCCCCTGATACCCGCCCTGAAGTATGTCGTGCAGATCGGGAGCCTTGTCGGGGCTTTCGAAGCCCCACATCTCGCGCCGCACGAACAGGTGCATCACCTCGGCCATAGCCTCAGTAAGCCTGTCGGCCAGCAGCTTGGCGAGTATGGCGTCATAGTCGTCGCCCTCCTTGCGGAACTTCTCCTCCAACTCTTTAAGTCCGGCGCCGGCCGTCACGGCGAACAGTCCTATGCGATCCGTGACGCCCTCGGCGGCATCGATCACATAGTCCGACATCGACCGGCACAAGCCCTCCTCGTCGGGAGTCTGACTGCGCAGCTGCGCCAGCCGCACGCGGCGCCCCTTCGTGTCGGTGACCACTATGTCGTCACCCTCGGACACAGCCTCAAATATCCCCACGACGCCCTGCAGCCTCAACGACTTGTCGGCCTCGATACGCGACAGCAGCGCCCGCGCATCATCGTATAGCTTGCGCGCCTGCTCGCCGCAGCGCTCGTCGTCGAATATCTGCGGATAGCGGCCCTTGAGACCCCACGACGGAAAGAAGAAGTTCCAGTCGATCATCTCGGCCACCTGCCCGATCGACATATCGTGGAATACGAGGCGTCCGGTATGTGCCGCCGGAACCATATCCTCACGGCGTTTCGCACGCCGCCGCGCACGCGCCTCACCAAGCGGCAGCAGCCGCAGACGCGCCTGCTCGCGGGCGAACTCCTCGCGCAGTCCGGCCTGCCGCTCACGCACCTCAACCGCGTAGCTCTCGCGTTCGCCGCCCAACAGCCGCGACATAATGCGCGCATTGTCCGACGCATCGCGGGCACGCACCACAACGCCCGAGTATGCGGGCGCCATTTTGACGGCCGTGTGCATCTCCGAAGTGGTAGCGCCGCCGACGATCACCGGAATATCGAGTCTGCGCAGCTCCAGCTCGCGCAGCACCTGTATCATCTCCTCGAGCGACGGGGTTATAAGTCCGCTGAGACCTATGACGTCGGCGCCCCAAGCCACAGCCTCGTCGACGATGCGGCTGCAGTCGACCATAACGCCCAAATCCTTAACCTCATAGCCATTGCAGGCCGTCACCACGGCGACTATGTTCTTGCCTATGTCGTGAACGTCGCCCTTGACCGTCGCCAGCAGAAGCCGGCCGGCCGACGCGCCCCGCTCGGCCGCATCCTGCTCCATAAACGGGGTCAGCGCCCCCACGGCACGCTTCATAACGCGGGCGCTCTTGACCACCTGCGGCAGGAACATCTTGCCCTCGCCGAACAGTTCGCCCACGCGCGCCATAGCCGGCATCAGCAGCCGGTCGATAACCTCTAACGGCCGTCCCAACTCACGGCACCCCTCCAAGGCATCCTGCTCGATCCAGTCGGTTATACCCTTGAGCATCGCATATTCGATGCGACAGGCAAGCGGTCTGTCGCGCCACTCGTCGCGGGCGTTCTCGTGTGCCGGCGACGCGCTGCCCTTCAATCCGGCGGCGTACTCGATCAACCGCTCGGCAGCATCCTCGCGACGCGCCAGCACCACATCCTCGACACGCTCCAGCAGCTCAGGCTCTATGTCGGAATATATCCTGAGCATCGCCGGATTGACTATGCCCATATCCATACCCGCCTGCCGCGCGTGGTAGAGGAATGCCGAGTGCATAGCCTCGCGCACGGCATTGTTGCCGCGGAAAGCGAACGAGAGGTTGCTCACGCCTCCGCTGATCTTGGCATACGGCAGGTTGCGGCGGATCCACCGCGCCGCCTCGATGAAGTCTAACCCGTAACGGTCGTGAGCCTCGATGCCGGTCGCCACGGCCAATATGTTGGGGTCGAAAATTATATCTTCGGCAGGGAACCCTGCACCCGTAAGCAGGTCGTAGGCGCGGCGTGCCACCTCGATCTTGCGGTCATAGGTATCGGCCTGCCCCCGCTCGTCGAAAAGCATCACCACGGCGGCAGCGCCGTAGCGCATCAACAGGCGCGCCCGACGCAGAAACTCAGCCTCGCCCTCCTTGAGCGATATGGAGTTCACCACGCACTTGCCCTGAACGCACTGCAGGCCGGACTCGAGCGCCTCCCACTTCGAGGAGTCGATCATCACCGGCACGCGGGCGATCTCAGGCTCCGAGGCCGCCAGATTCAGGAAGCGCGTCATAGCCTGCGGAGCGTCGATCATACCGTCGTCCATACATACGTCTATTATCTGCGCACCGGCATCGACCTGTGCGCGCGCCACCGACAGCGCCTGCTCGTAATCGCCCTCGCGGATCAATCGGGCGAATTTGGCCGATCCGGCCACATTGGTTCTCTCGCCCACATTGATGAAATTCGCCTCGGGAACCACCTCCAACCGCTCCAAACCGCTCAGGGCGGTGATATGCTTGGGTCGGGGCAGCGGTCGCGGCGCATACTTTCCCACGATCTTCGACAGCTCGAAAATATGCTCGGGCGTAGTGCCGCAGCAGCCTCCGATGATATTTATGATGCCGCGGCGCATATACTCCTCGACATCCGCAGCGAACATCGCCGGCGTCTCGTCATAGCCGCCCATAACATTGGGCAGTCCCGCATTGGGATGAGCCGACATCCGGCACTCGGCCACCGACGACAGCCGCTCCAAATACGGCAGCATCTGCCGCGCCCCGTAGGCGCAGTTCAACCCGACGCTCAGCGGCCGCGCGTGCGCCACCGACGTATAGAACGCCTCGACCACCTGACCGGACAGGGTTCGGCCGCTGGCATCGGCCAGCGTACCCGAGATCATCAGCGGAATACGCCGCCCGAGGCGCTCGGACAGCGTCTGGACAGCATATATGGCTGCCTTGGCGTTGAGTGTATCGAAAATAGTCTCTATCAACAGTATATCCGCCCCGCCGTCGACAAGGCCGCTGGCCTGCCGGCCGTATGTCTCGGCCAGCTCGGCGAATGTTACCTCGCGTGCCGCAGGGTTGCTCACGTCGGCCGAAACCGAAGCCGTACGGTTGGTCGGACCCATAGAGCCGGCCACCAAACGAGGCTTCGAGGGGTTCGCAGCGGTGAACTCGTCAGCCACGCCGCGGGCCAAAGCCGCCGCCGCGCGGTTGATCTCGTAAACGTACTCCTCCAGCCCGTAGTCGGCCAGCGACACCGCATTGGCATTGAAACTGTCGGTCGAAACGATATCGGCTCCGGCCCGATAATATGCCGCGTGTATCTCGCGCAGCACATCCGGCCGCGTCAGCACCAACAGGTCGTTGCACCCCTTCAGAGGCGACGGCCAATCGGCGAAACGCTCGCCGCGGTAATCCTCCTCCTTAAGGCCGAACCGCTGCACCATCGTGCCCAATCCGCCGTCGAGAACCAATATGCGCTCGCCGAGGAGCTTTTCTATATCTTCAGTATTCATCCGTCTATTTCATAATTTCCACTTCGAACATCTTGGGCCAGTTCTTTCCGGTAACCAACAGCCGGCCGCTCTTCCGATCGAAAGCGATGCCGTTAAGCACATCTGTTCCAGAGTCGATATCCTCCTCCGAAAGCAGCCCGCTGAAATCCACCACTCCGACCACGGCGCCGTTGGCCGGATCGATCGCCACGACATTGTCCGTCGTATATACATTGGCCCAAATCATACCGTCGATCCACTCCAACTCGTTCAGCAGCCCCAGCGCCTTGCCGTCGAAGGTAACCGCAATGGTCGCCCGCCGCGAGAAGGTCTCGGGATCGATCTTGTATATCTTGTCCGTTCCGTCACTCAGGTAAAGCCACCGGCCGTCGGTGGTAAGGCCCCAGCCCTCGCCGCCGTACTTGACCGTACGCAGCCTCTCGAGCGTGCGGGCATCATACACGTGCACCCGCCCCTCGCGCCACGTGAGCTGGTATATCACGCTGTCAAGCATAGCGGCTCCCTCGCCGAAATCGCTCGCGGGCAGATCGACCGAGCGCAAAGCCTCGCCGCTGGCTGGATCCACCTCTAACATTTTCGAGCGTCCATACTCGCCCGTGCTCTCCCACATACGACCTCCGTCCACGAACAGTCCCTGTGTGTACGACGTGCGCGAATGGGGATATACGTTGCGTATTATATAATTGTAATTCTGCGGTTTGACTATGGCCGGCCGAACCTCTGCCGACGCCTTGCGCCCCCGCTGTCCGCCGCACGCAAGCAGCGACGCCAGCAAGGCAAACAGCATTATCGTTCTCATCTTCATTTTATTCACCTTGTATATAACGAGCAAAGGTACTAATTATAACCGAAGAAACGACTACGAAACCGTTAAAAAACGCTCCGGCGAAATCAACTGCGCTTGCCGGCCGCCAATCGTCACAGCACTTTCTCCCCTCCGGCCGTGCATCGCTGCGCGCCGCTGTTCCGGCTTAATACCACCGTTTGCCGCCTGCTGACTCAGCCCGCATGACTTTAAAGAAGCCGCAATTATTAGCAAGAAATTATAGCAACTATTAAATTGCAAATTAATAGGGTTGAGATGCGGGCCTCGTTAGGCGAGGCTTCGGCCCGCGCGGCCCGTTGGGCCGCAACTTTGTCGCAACAGGTTTTGCGGACAATTATGGTTGCGAGTTGCAGCCTGCGGAGGCGAACGATAGCGAGCCTCCGCCAGCCGGAGGCTGCGGCTCGCGCGGCTTCAATGAAGCCGCAACTTGTCGCTGTCTTACCCCGGAAAAAGTTGACTCCAAAAAAGAGTCAAAAATGAAGAATCGACAAGAAGACAATGCGCGCAGCCGGCAGCCTATAGTGGCTTCCGTGCCGTGTATGGATGAAAAGACAAGCGACCTGCTAATCTTGCATTACAAGGGCAAGATGAATGCGGCCGAAATTGCAGGCATATTATCCCT